>NZ_QAIL01000299.1 GCF_003061025.1 Pedobacter sp. HMWF019
AAACATACTACAACGCAATGCAAAAATATATTATGCTACAAAAAAATATATATTGCAAAAAGCAAAACTTTGACAAAAGAGCAATATCAAATTTTTAACTGAAAAATATTGTAAAATCCACCTTAAAAGCGTGACAAGATACATTTTCTTATGAAGATATAAATCAATAAATCATGATCCATAACTAAAACCAAGAATAAAATATTTAATGATTTTGGTTATGGATCTCCAATAACAGTTATTCATCAGATAGGAACTAAGACCTTAAAACTGAAATTTCTTCCAATATTATAAATCCCGGATCTTCCATTAGGGGAAGTACCGTAATACTCAAAATACTTAAGCCTGTTTAAATGGGATTGATAAGCCAAGTTAAATAAGTTGTCGCCCTGAATAAACAGATCGAAAAGTTTTCTATTTTTCTTTGTCTTGAATGCAGCACCCACACCCGCATTAAGAAGGCTATATCCCCTGGTAAAGGTTTCGGTATCATCGAGTGCATAAAATCGATTTTGATCCGCATATCTATCCAGTTCTATTTTAAAATAAGGCTCTTGAATTGTTCCTTTCCTTTTTAGTCCGGTAAATTTTAGTTCTGACCGAATATGTAAGGGAGAAAGCAAGGGAAGATATTCTCCATGGGTTTGGCCAGTCACACAGGAAAGACTATTGTTAAAACTAAACCATTTTAATTTTTCGGGATGAATATTCAATGTGGTTTCCAAACCATAAAGCCTGGCTTTTGATTGTTGATATTGATAGGTTAAATTACCGGGAACAATAACAACAGGATCTCCATTTTTATCGGTTAGCCTTGCCTGATAAATATAATTCTGAATATGATTATTAAATACTTCAAAGCTAAAGTCCAGGTCCCTGAGATAAGCTATAAAACCAACGTCTTCCTGTAAATTAAATTCGGGAACGAAATTTCTATTGCCAAGATAAACAATATGGGCGCCCGGATCCAATCCATTCGATCCAATTTCGGTGATATTAGGTGCCCTATAGCCCCTGGCGATATTCGCTTTAACCAGTAACCGCTCCGTGATGTTATAGGTCAATCCAACACTTCCTGAAAGGCCTTTATAAACATGATCAAAGGCTGGAAATTGCAAGTTAGCCTGAGCAATCTCCCCACTTGTTGCTCGCTTCTCGAAACCATTGACAGGATTTGCTCCTACATAAAAGTCGTTCCAGCTTATATTGCGATGATCAAATCTAAGTCCCCCTGATATGTCTATTTTTCCAAATGTTTTTTTTGCAAATAAGAATCCACCCAAATCAAAGAGATTATAATCTGGAATAGGAAAATCCGTTGCATCTTTACTCCTGTTGGCTTGATACATTCCACTCAATCCGACAGAACTCTCCCAGCCTTTAATTGCCGGCAAATTATATTTTACATCAAAATTAAGTGTATTCAACACCACATAAAGTCCTGCCTGCCGCGCTAAGGTTGGATGATTATATTCCCTTCTGATACTCTGTTGTCCGCCCAGCAAAACAGACAAACTCCCTTCCCCAAGATTAATCTGACTCGTATTATAAAGCCTGTAATGCTGTATGTGCTGATGCAATGGAACAATAGAATAACTTTTTAGTAAATTTTCCGGTACCAGGGGCCGGTGCTTGATATCATCTCCATCATCAAGTACCTGGTACGTAAATTTCCTACTTAGCGAGTCCCGGCTTCCATCCGGAATTTCCTGAAAATTATCATATAGATTTGCTGCAATTTTACTAAATCCCCATTTTTTATCCAGCCTGGCACTTCCAGATAAATTATATTCCCGGAATCCTGTCCCATATACCCATCCATCTACCTTATTGTGATAATTATGCGCAAATTTGCTTGTCGCCCTAAAAGCGTATTTCCAATCAACTCTACCATACCCAAGCCCCAGGGAACTAGCAAACATCCCGTTATTGGTATGATAATCCTGTGTAAAGTCTCCCTTTAACACCCCCTCCAGAAATCCTGGCCGCTCTGGAATCATATTTATGACACCAGCAACTGCATCAGAACCATAAGTCAGGCTGGCAGGCCCCTTAACAACTTCTACTCTTGAAATTCCATATTGGTCAATTTCGATACCATGCTCATCGCCCCACTGCTGTCCTTCCTGACGTAAACCGTCATATAAAGTGAGTACTCGATTATAACCCAGACCTCGTATAAACGGCTTAGAAATATTTGGCCCTGTCGTTACAGCGCTTAACCCAGGTACGCCTTTTACAATAGCATCTATAAGGTTGTTATTGGCATTTTGATCCATTGCCCTCTTGGAAAGCACAAAAATAGGTACCGGGCTTTTTCTTAGTACTGTTCCCCGACTAACACCGGTCACAACAACCTCATTTAAATTAGACACCTTAACCTGGCTTGTATCTGTTTGAGCAAAAGAACAAATTACCGTAAAGAGCGATAAAACCAGCAGGTAGTATTTTTTGTAGACCGTATATTTTTCAAGATTCATAATTTTTTTTTAAGCAAACCTAAAATTAAGTTTCAATATCAGCAAAACTAATTAAGTTAGATTAATCTAACAAATAAACTTTGACATATATTGCTTTATATTTGTATGATGTTATCTTATACTGAAGAGAATTACCTGAAAGCACTGTATAAAAT
>NZ_QAIL01000300.1 GCF_003061025.1 Pedobacter sp. HMWF019
GTATACGGCTCTCCACTAACATATTCAGTCTATCCCCCATGGTGTATTTTGGTATGGCATTTTAGACATACTGCTATTGTTTTCCGCTGTCTTGCAATCATCATTTGCTCTGCAAGATCCTTTCCTTTCAGATCTTTGAGCTTTCTAACATGATGCATTTCCAAGTTTTCCGTACTCCCACACCTTTCGCATTTTTCAGCTTTCAACCTATCTATTAGACTGGTTGTGCCTTTTGAATACAGCATAGTGTTCGCAATAATGTCTGCATTTGCTGCAGTAATGTTCGTTTTACGTTTGAAACCTTCATTATAAAGGATGGAAGCTCTGTTTCCTTTCTTAGTCGTATATCGAACCGTAAAGTTTTTACCCTGTTTATACTTACTGAGTATTTTCCCTACTGTTGTCCGGTATTTTCTTGCAAAGGTTTTATACATACTGTATTCCATAATGTATTTGAAAGTCTGCATTTCAGAGCTGTTATTCGCTAAAGAATAGTAATTATACATCCCTCTGATTTCCCAGTTATACTTGCTCAGTATCTCCAGATCATCGCTATTGATCAATATGCTACGGTGCAAGGGTTTCCACTTTTCTCTGCCATTAAAAGGCAGGAACTTGACAACATCATACGCTATGAGTTTACTTTTGATGATTGTCATTGGAAGCCAAAGAACTACTTTTTTATTGAAGCACCTTAATAATCTTCCTGCTTTATCCCGCTTGGCACTGTTAGTTTTACGAACATAAACTTCGTACCCAAGAAATTTGGCCGATTGCTCTGTATGGGTGATCAAGGTCTTTTCATCAGACAATTGCAATTCAAGCTTTTCTTCCAGGAACATTTTTATATCTTCCTTTATCCGCTTGCTGTCTTCTTTACTACCTATCACCCCTATCAGAAAGTCGTCCGCATATCTTACATATTTTAGCCTTCTGTAATCCGCATCCATCTCATTAGCTGCCGGTACATTTAACCTTCGTTGTTCTATAGCTTTAATACGCTCTATTAATACCATACTTTCTATTCCATCTTCTACTTCATTTAGTCGCTTCGTTAAACGATGTTTTTCTTTCCATAACCTTTTGTGCTCTGTAGATACTTGCCGGATGGGTTTACTGTCGAACCTGCGGATATATTCTTCCATATACTTATCCAGTTTATCAAGGTAGATATTAGCCAATATTGGGCTAATGATGCCCCCCTGGGGTGTCCCACTATAAGTACCGAAGAATTTCCAGTCCTCCACATACCCCGCATTCAGGAACTTTCTGACCAGTCTGATAAAACGCTCGTCTGAGATACGTTCTCTTAGGATTCCTATCAATATATCATGACTGATATGATCAAAGAACCCTTTGATATCGCCTTCAATGAACCACTTTGCTCCACCAAATGTCTGTTGACACTGCAATAATGCCGTATGGCAACTTCTATTCGGTCTAAAACCATGTGATGTATAACTAAACTGCTTTTCATACATAGCCTCAAGTATCATCCTGATCACTTCCTGAACCAGTTTATCATCAAACGAGGATATTCCTAATGGTCTTTTCTTACCATTCTTTTTAGGTATATATGTCCTCCTTGATGGTGCTGGTTGGTACGTTTCCTTTTTAAGTGTACCAATTATCCTTTCAATGCGGGATAGACTCATCCCATCCACTGTTCTTTCATCAACCCCTTCAGTCATATTGCCGGGTTTGGCATATATGTTCTGATAGGCAATGTGGAACATCTCTTCATTGAACAAGTTTCTATAGAGCCTTTCAAATTTATAGGCAGAATTACTGCCATGCTTTGATAGACTGTTTAATACATTTTCCGGATTTCTTTTCATGTCTCTCACATTTTCCCTTATTAGTATTAAAAATATTAGCTGCTTCCCTTCGCCATGTACAGGGCTTTCCCCTGCCCGGACTACTACGGAAGCTCCGTTACCATGCCGGATATTCAAAGGTCTTTACCTTATAGCCACCCCAGTGGCATTCCGGTTTAGGTAATCCCCATTTAGATGCGTAATGACCAGCACGACAGAGGATCGGATAAGACTTGTCTTTTTCTACTTACTGCAGATGCGCCGTGATTTGTTCTTGCTTCTCTTCTACCGGCAGGAGAAGGAAGTATCACGATGTGGCGCTCATTACCTCTCGCCCCAGCCAACAATTAAACCGCTTAGACCATCTTTCAATCAGATTCGATTTTATCCTTATATCTGTCTTTTCATCTCGCCATTCAGTCGCAGTTTGGTAACTAACTGACTTATGACTTTTCCAGCATGCTACACTCCCCGATTAGTTTCCCTCACGGATAAGCTGGCTGATGATGGGCTTTATTTTGAACACTAGCCCTAACCTTGCCAAAGGTCATTCATTACGCACCCTTATGGGCGCACGCC
>NZ_QAIL01000301.1 GCF_003061025.1 Pedobacter sp. HMWF019
AAGTTAGTGTTAAGTATTGGGTTTACACTAATTTGTTATTAAATTTTTAACCAATCTTTTCCAGGGTAAAGGCAAAGGTTGTTCCAATTTGTAAAGTGCTTCGCACAGAAACAATCTGCTGGTGTGCTTCCAGGATATGTTTAACAATAGCCAAACCAAGTCCTGTTCCTCCAACTTCCCTTGCCCGGTGGGTATCAATCCGATAAAAACGCTCAAACAATCTAGGAAGGTGCTTTTCATCTATTCCGATACCGTCATCTGTAACCTCGATCAGATACTGGTCATGAAGTTCGAAGATTTTAATGGCTGTAGAACCGTGGTCCTTCCCATATTTCAAGGAGTTCTGGATTAAATTGATCAGTACCTGGCGGATTTTTTCACGGTCTGCCCTGACCATGGCCGGGTGGGTATACTTCTCTTTGAAAAACAGTTGTATATCTTTCGTTCGTGCTTTATCCTCCATGGTTTCCATCACTTCTTTGGCCAGCAGGACAAAGTCAAACTTTTCATAATTGATCGGGATCTCGCCACTTTCTAGTTTCGAGATCGAATCCAGGTCGTTGATCAGGTAGCTAAGTCGTTCCACATTCTTTTCTGCTTTTTTCAGAAATTTCACAGCCAGTTCCGGATCATCTGTAATACAGTCCTGTAAGGTTTCTATGTAACCTTGTATGGCAAAAAGCGGTGTTTTGAACTCATGGGAAACATTAGACAGAAATTCTCTCCTAAATTGCTCCTGTTTTTTCAAAACCTCAATTTCCTTCTTTTTAGCACCGGCCCATTCTTTTACCTCCTGCTCCACATCATTAATAGGGTCAGTACTTACATATTCGCCAAGGGCATCTTTCAAATCTTTGCCCAGTTTCAGGTTATGGATCAGCTTGTAGATCAGTTTGACCTTAGAGTAAATGTATTTTTCCAAAAGGTAGTAAAAGACAATGAAACTGGTGATAAAGGAAACCCCAAAAGAAACCAGCATGTAATACCAGCTGTTTTGGAAATGAAAATTTACCAGGCTGATGGATAAGCCTACCGCCAGTGCAGTAATAAAAACAAGGACACTTAATTTCATCTATTTATTTATTGTTTTTTAATTGTCAGATGGAGCCTTTGATGCTTCATAGGGCAAGTTACAAGATTAATTCTAATCCCCTATTAAATTTAGATTAAGCCATAGCCCCCATAACCGGGTCGGTAATCGATTCTTCTTCTGTTTCTACATGTCCGGCATATTTTCTAAGGTAGCCAGGACTTTCTGCGCTTTCAAGAATAACATCGTACCATCCATAACTCTTTTTCAGAACAATCGTCAGTTCGGTTTTTCCTTTGGCGGGTATACGCAATACATCTGGTAATGCATGATTGTAGGAAGCATTTTTTACGTTTAAGCGGTGTTCGTGGTTATCCGTATTTTCAATGATCAACTTGATGTTCCCACTTAGTTTTTTATGGAGTCTGCTGATGGATTCATAGGTACAACTGATCCGTAACTCCGGATCCTGTTTGCTTCCGCTAAACTGCCTGAAAAAACCATTGGGACCATGGACAGCAATGTCATACCGGCCCTCTGAAAATTCCTGCAGGCCTATTTCATCCGCAAGCTGCGCTCCTGGACTTACTGCATAAGCTCTCGGTCTAACTTCATTTTTAGTATTATAGGTGTTGATGTTAAATGCAGCCCCGCTATTCTCTGCTTTAGCTCCGAAAAGTGCTTTACCGGCTTCCATGAACAGTTCAATTCCAGTCTTTTCGGAATTTAAAGTGCCATCAGCATATAAACGATAGGGCAATGCGCAGGCAGGTTTCATTCCTTTTTCCTGTTTAGGCATAAAAGGAGAGCTCATTGGGGAAAAGGCAGGATGAGTGTTGATGTTCTCTATGTCGGCTTTACTCAATGGACTTGGCTTAACCTGAGGTGGCTTATTCTTTGCATTTTGTATGTTGTCAATTACAGTCTCTCTTTTCAAAGCTGCAGGAGGAGATAGTTTTTCTCCTTTATAAGGTCTGAACACAGAAGTCAGGTCTCCGCAAACGGCTCGTCTCCAGCTGCTGACGTTGTTGCTTTTTATATTTTTGTTTGTTTTCTTGCTTAAAAACTTTTCCAGGAACATTAATGACGAAGTATGGTCGAAAACCTGGGAGTTTACGTAGCCGCCCTTACTCCATGGCGAGGCGACCACAAAGGGGATTCGGTAACCCAAACCTAAAGGACTTCCTGCGATACGTTCAAATTCTACGTCGGCATCAATGCCTGATGAAACCTTACCCGTCGAAGCATCTTTTGGATCAGGCGCAACAAATGGAGGCAGATGATCGAAATAACCGTCATTTTCATCATAGGTTAATATAAATATGGTTTTTTTCCACACCTCCGGATTTTTAGTCAGGATGTCAAGTGCTTCAGATACATACCAGGTACCATAGAGAGGGGAACTGGTGTGGTCTGAAAAACGCTGGGGGGCAACCAGCCAGGATACCGTTGGCAGTTTGCCCTGGTCTACATCTTTTCGGAATTCATGAAAGATATCATTTTTCGGAATGTTGATGGTTTGCTGAACACCCTGATCATCTGTGAAGGTATAAGGAGCCAGGGCCAGGTAGTCTTGGGGTGATTGAATATTGGTGGTAAATGCTTTATTGATGAGATTTCTCTCCTTTTCTGAAAGTTTATCATATCTCTCTTTGACTTCCTCTGCAGTTAATTTGGGTGAGCTGGTTGAATCCCCATTTTTTCTGAAATAAGCAGAGAGCTTTACATGGTGTCTTTTGATATATTCCAGTGGATTGTCTCCGTAGTTTCCAAGCCAGTCGTCTGTTTCTTCGGGTAGTTTTGCTGTCCATACTTCGTTCTGGTAAACTCTCCAGTCTATGCCATTGTTTTCCAGAATTTCAGGGAAGCTTTCCCAGTCTACAAAAACATTGTCTTGTGATTCTGCCTGTGAATTGTTCACTACCGCTATGGATTCGCCATTCTGTTCTGGTCTGATGGTGCCTGTCCAGAAGAACAGGCGGTTCGGTGTTGTTCCGGTAAGTGAAGAACAAAAACTGTGGTCGCATACCGTAAAGGCATCTGCAAGGGCATAATAAAAAGGAATATCTTCCCTTTTGTAGTAGCCCAGGCACATGGAGGATTTTGCAGGTACCCAATGATTGTGTTTTCCCTGATTTCTTGCAGCAACCTGGTCTGGCCAGGAATGGGCAAGGCCGCCCTGCCAGGTAATTTTGGTTTTATTAATGTCTACATGGAAGGGGGCATAAGTACTTCCTTTCTGATCTTCCTGAAGCCAGACCTTATTGTTGTTGGGAAGTCGGACTGCCCTAGGATCATTAAATCCTCTGACCCCTTTTAAAGTTCCAAAAAAATGATCAAATGAACGATTTTCCTGCATCAGGAAAACGACATGCTCTGCATCATAAAATGTAGTGCCCGGATCGGCATTGATGGCCATCGCTTTTTGTATCGACATTGGGATCACACTGGCCATTCCTGTTGCACCGCTGAGCAAGGCCGCTTTTTTAAGAAAATCTCTTCTTGAGTCCATGTATTAAAGGTATGAGGTTTTATGGTTTTTATTAACTGTGAAGTAACGGCAACGAGGTTAATTAAAGAGAGAAAACCTGTAATGTTTTTGTTACCAATTTACAATTCTGTTAACAAATACTAAACGAAAACAATAGTATTTGTTAACTCAGAATTTTTATCCTGCTAACACCCGGACTTTAATATTGCGTTCAAAACCATTAAAGATTCCAGACTTACATGAAAATTCTTTACAAATCAAAAATGAGCATAGTAACCTTGCTGTTTCTATGTCTGTTGCCCTATTTAACCTGGGCGCAAACTAAAATCACAGGAGTCGTTAGAGACGATTCTCAACAAGTCGTTCCAGGCGTAAGTGTACTTGTTAAGGGAACTAAAAGAGCAGTGTCCACTGATCAGTCCGGCCGTTTTAGCCTGGAAGCAGGCAGGCAGGACATTCTTGTTTTCAGTTCTGTAGGATTTTTAAGGCAGGAAGTACCGCTTAGTGGCAGTACCACATTGAACGTGATCCTTAAAGCAGATTCAAAGAATTTAAATGAAGTAGTGGTTACAGCACTGGGCATACGGAAGGAGAAAAGAAACCTGGGTTATGCCATACAGGAAGTGAAAGGTGCAGACCTGGTGAAAGCCAGAGAAGCGAATCCGGTAAACGGACTGGTGGGGAAGGTAGCTGGTCTGACCGTTGGTGTTTCTTCAGAACTCCTGGGCAGGTCATCTGTGTACCTGCGCGGAAACAGTGTGAACCTGGTTGTCGTTGATGGTGTTCCGATCAATTCCGATACCTGGAACATCAATCCAGATGATATAGAAAGCTATACGATATTAAAAGGACCGGCTGCTGCTGCATTGTATGGTTATCAGGCCTATAATGGTGCCTTGCTGATCACTTCTAAAAAAGGAAAGATTAATGATAAAGGATTCACGGTTGAGTTGAATTCAAGTACCCAGTTTAACAAAGGTTTTATTGCCTTGCCTAAAAGCCAGGACGAGTATGGTGCCGG
The DNA here is from genome assembly GCF_003061025.1 of Pedobacter sp. HMWF019. Taxonomy (GTDB): domain Bacteria; phylum Bacteroidota; class Bacteroidia; order Sphingobacteriales; family Sphingobacteriaceae; genus Pedobacter. Next base: position 4,543 of record NZ_QAIL01000301.1, read on the forward strand.
TGAACATAGCGCTTATGCTTTTGGTGATGGTAAAGGAAGTGGCTTAAATGATGCAGATTATGACATTTGGGGACCCAAGTTTGAAGGTCAGCTCATCCCGCAATATGACAGCCCGGTGAATGCAAATGGAGTACGTCAAGGTACCCCATGGGTAGCCCGTGGAAAAGACAATTTGAAAAGATTTATCCAGACAGGGATTTTGTCAGCCAATAATATTGCCTTATCTACAGCAAATGATAAATATAATTTAAGGGTATCCATCTCGAATAATTACCAGAAAGGTATTATACCCAATACCGATCTGAACATCAACAGTTTTAACCTGAGCGGAGGGTATAATCTGAGCGCTAAGTTGAAAGCAGAAGCTTATATCAATTACAGCAGACAGTACTCTAAAAATATACCGGATGTAAACTATGGACCAAACAGTGTTATTTATAATATGACTCTTTGGGGCGGAGCAGACTGGAATATCGATGACATGAAGAATTACTGGCAGCCCGGAAAGGAAGGCATACAGTCTGTCTTTGCAGAATACACGCGTTATCATAATCCTTATTTCATGTCTTATGAATGGTTGCGGGGACATCAAAAGAATGATGTAAATGGTTATGCTTCCCTAAACTACAATTTCATTAAGGGACTAGACCTGATGCTGAAAACACAGGTATCTACCTATGATCAGTTAAGAACAGAAAAAATGCCCTTTTCTGCGCATCCATATGGAAGGGAACAGGCTTTGGGCGATTACCGGGAAGACCGGAGAAGCATGTTTGAGAACAACACACAGCTGATCCTGAAGTTCAACAAGAACATAGACCAAACTTTTGACATTAGTGCTTTTGGAGGAGGGAACATCCGTAATTTTAATTACAATTCCAGTTTCACGACTACGGATTACCTGAACGTGCCCAATGTATATAATTTCTCCAATTCTAAAAATCCGGTACAGGCTTTTAATTTTAATTCCAGCATGCTGGTGATGAGTGCCTTTTACTCGGTCGATTTAAGCTTTAAAAAATATCTGAACTTAAATACAACGGGCCGTGTAGATAAGAACTCTGCTTTGCCTCCGGGACATAATGCGGCATTCTATCCTTCAGCTTCTTTAAGCTCTGTTTTTTCTGACTATACTACCTTGCCATCATTTATCTCTTTTGCCAAGGTGAGGGCGTCTTATGCCAACGTGAAAGATCCTGGTCTGGGTACGCTGGATTATATTGGCGCTACACCGTTGCAGACCTATCCTTTAGGTTATGGCGCGGAGTATACCTCATCTTATGGTGGCCCGGGTTATGGATTGTCATCACCTTATAGCATCAGGCCATCTTATAACAATCAGCCGGCTGCCTATTATACAGATAACCTGATCGATATCAATTCCGTTAAGGCGCAGAGCAGGACTAATTATGAGTTGGGTGCAGATTTGAAATTCCTGAACAATCGTTTAGGTTTAGAGGGTACCTGGTTTAGATACATTGACGGACCAAAAATCATTAAACAAGCCATTAGCTCGGCTACTGGTTTTACCACCAATACCATTAATGGAAGAAAAACACAAAACAGTGGGGTAGAGTTGAGCCTGTCTGGTGCTCCGGTAAGTAACGACCGCTTTGGCTGGGATGTACTGATCAACTGGTCTACCTATAAACAGATCTATAAAGAACTTGCACCAGGAGAAACTTATGTGGATCAGTTTTATAAAACTGGTGACCGGATTGATAATATCTATGGTTCAGTTCTGGCTAAAACTCCGGATGGAAAAGTGATCCATACCTCGGGCGGAACGCCAATTGCGTTGCCTGTGAACCAATTGCTTGGCCATGCTGATCCGAACTGGGTTTGGAGTATCAGTAACAAGTTCAGGTACAAAAACTTTAGTTTCAGTTTCCAGCTGGATGGAAAAGTTGGAGGTGTAATGCAGGATTATGTGCGCCTTAAATCTTTTCAGGGTGGACGTCAGATCGAGACCGTTCAGGGTAAAATGGGAGAAGCCCGTTACCAGGATTTTCTTCATGTAAATGATAAGAATTATAAAGGAACCTGGGTAGGCGATGGTGTTGTGGTTGCCAATAACGGAAAGATTAAATTTGATCCGGTTACAGGCCTGATTACCAATTACAATGAATTAACCTTTGCGCCAAATACGACACCTCAATTGTTGCAGGATTATATAGGCGTTTTCTATAATGCAAAGGAAAACACCATGATGAGCCGTACGTATGCAAAGCTCAGGGAAGTAACCATAGGTTATCAGCTGCCTAAAAAACTATTGTCCGGGACATTTATCCGTACCGCTGGAATCACTGTAGTTGGACGGAACTTGCTTTACTTCATCAACTCTACCTATAATGACGTTGATGTTGATCAGTATTCAGGAAGAGAGGCAACGTCGGGTTTACAGACGCCAACAACAAGAAGTATAGGATTTAATTTAAATGTTACTTTCTAATCTATAAATAAGAAGACCATGAAGAAAATATATAGTGTCGTTTTTCTTTTCATTGCCCTGGTTACGGCCAGTAGCTGCAAGAAAGAATTTGAAGATAAATTCAAAAATCCAAACCAGGCAGAGCATGTGCCGCCTGACCTGATCTTCACGGGGATCATTAATGAAATGTACGAAGCACCATTTGGAGGTTCTGAAAGATGGGGGCAGTATACCGCGGCAAATTATTTCTATTACAGTACCAACAGCTACGACTGGACCGGGGCAAGCCTGGATTATCCAACGGTGAAAAACATTGTTAAAATGGAAGAGGAAGCAAACCGGTTGGGTGGGGCGGTAGCAAAGCCTTATCTGGCTTTGGCTAAATTCCTCAAGGCCTATTTCTTTGTACGGATGAGCTTAAAGGTTGGAGATCTGCCGATGACCGAAGCCATAAAAGGAGCAGCCAATCTGAAACCAAAATACGACTTGCAGAAAGACATTTTTAAACAGGCAATGAGCTGGCTCGAAGAATCTAATAACGATTTGAATAGCTTAATCGCTGCTGGAAATACGGAACTCCGAGGTGATTTCTATTTGAAGAACAGCCTTCCTGCCTGGCAAAAAGTAGTGAATAGTTTTCATCTGAGAACACTTTTACAGCTGAGCAAAAAAGTTGATGATGCCGACTTACAGCTGAAACAACAATTTTCAGCAATTGTATCCAATCCAACTAAGTATCCTTTGATGCAAAGTATGGCAGACAACCTGCAGTATGTATATAATGAAAGTGCCAATAAATATCCCAATAACAAAGACAATTTGGGAAATGATGCCCTTCGTTTTAATATGGCTGCAACTTACCTGAATACCCTGTCTTCTCTTCACGATCCAAGAGCATATATGGTTGCAGAACCAGCATGGGGTATTGCAAAGGAAAACAATTATGTGCTGACGGATTTCCGGAATTTTGTTGGGGCAAATTCTGGAGAAGACCAGGGGGTGATGTTGGACAAGGTTCAGAAGGGAATGTATTCTCTGATTGGCCGTTACCGGTATTACAGTGGTTATACTGCTGAAAATACATTCATTATCAGCTATCCTGAGCTTTGTTTTAATCTGGCCGAAGGCATCAACCGGGGCTGGGCTGTTGGTGATGCAGAGAGCTGGTATAAAAAAGGTATCCAGGCTTCCATGGGCTTTTATGGTGTAAAGGATGGAAACAATGTGGTATACTTTGCTAAAAAAGAGGGTAAGGCTGGTGAATATGACAGTTTTACCATTAGCTTCTCTTTTGAAAATGACTACTATTCACAGGCTGCGGTTAAGTATGCGGGCAATAGTATGGCCGGACTTAACCAGATCCTGACACAGAAATACCTTGCTTTTTTCCGAAATTCTGGATTTGAGGCTTATAATCAGTACCGTCGTACAGGCGTTCCTGCTTTCTTAACTGGTCCCGGAACCTTGAACAGTGGAAGGATCCCACTTCGGTTCCAGTACCCGGCGCTGGACAGAACCACCAATGGAGATCAGCTGAATATCGCCCTGCAAAGACAATATCAGGGGGTTGACGACATCAACATGGCTCCGTGGATCGTTAAATAATCGATATCAACCACGCTCTTAAAGCCGGCAGTGTCATTACTGCCGGCTTATTCTTTTTCTGTCAGGTATTTCCAATACCGTCTTGGAACGTGGCGCACATGCAGTTTGGTGTTTTTACGGGCTTTAATATTGGTGCTTTTAAAATAATCTTTCCAGAGTGAGGCGTATAAAGGTTCTTGTGCTGAAGCAATCTTGTCTCTTTGTAGCTTTAGATTCTTCTCATCTTCCTGTTTTAAATAGATTTCCTCCACCTTATCCAGGTTATAATAAATGCCATAGTGCCGTTTATAATCGTAGATAACCCAGGTCTGATCGGCATAGCGATCTTTAAAATGTTTCATGATGAGGGGTATGACATTAAAATCAGGGTCTATTCCACAATAGAACAAACCGTCCGAGCTCTGCTGAAAACGGATAAATGCTTCCATGCGGTGCTTTTCTCTTTCTACTTTCCTGGCATAACCGGCAACCGCCAGTACATGAGGATTACCATAATTTTCTGTTGCGCCGGAGGGGTTGCTGAAAATGTAACGGCAAAATTCAAAAAGATCCCTAAAGGCTTCAGGCATTTCTGACAAATAAGTACAGTAAAATATCCGGAGCCATTTGGCTGGAAGTTTTCTGTGCAAAGCTTTCCATACACGATCTGCTTTCTCTGGATCGTTATCTACCCGGTGTGCCGGGGTAAAGACATCAGGCTGGTAGCATTCGGCTGTGGTTAAGATGAGCTTGGAAGGCCGCCGCTCATGGTATTCGAACACGGCAGTAAGTAAGCCTTCCAAAGAACCGTCAAAAACGTAGATCATTGTCCTGGAAATTAAAATAGATTCAATTGTTGAATATCGTTTTTCAAATATTTGCTTTGGCTTTCTGCCAGGATAAAAGATTTAATCTGTGTGGCCTGATAGTCTCTGAACATCGGAGGACTGTCTGTACAGGTGATAAAATACTTTGCCCGGTTATAGGCTACGCCAATTTTTTTCAACTGATCTATCCGCAGTCTTCCAAACTTTCTTGCCTGAACAATTTTTCTTGCAGAACTTACTCCAATCCCTGGAATGCGAAGGATCATTTGGTAAGAAGCAATGTTGATGTCTAACGGGAAGAACTGGAGGTTGCGTAATGCCCAGCTGAGTTTAGGGTCTATATCAACATCCAGGTGTGGATTGGCATCATTTAAAAGTTCATTGACATGAAAACCATAGAACCGCATCAGCCAGTCGGTTTGGTAAAGACGGTTTTCCCGGATCAGTGGGGGTTGCGTTCCCAATAAGGGAAGTCTGTTGTCTGTACTAATAGGAATATAGCCTGAATAATAGACCCTTCTCAGAGAGAAATTTTTATAGAATTCGGCTGCGGTATGCATGATGTCTTTGTCTGTTTCCGGGGTTGCCCCGATCACCATTTGTGTACTCTGTCCCGCAGGAACAAATTGTGGAACGCTTTTAATTACTTTCTTTTCTTCTTTAAATTGAATAATTTGTCTTTGCACATCCCCGAGCGGTTTGATCACATCTTTATGACTTTTATCCGGGGCCAGCAACTTAAGGCCCGTCTCCGTAGGCATTTCCAGATTAATGCTCATTCTGTCCACATACATTCCTGCTTCCCTAACCAATTCTTCACTTGCGCCGGGAATGGTCTTTAGGTGAATATATCCGTTGTACCTCTCTTCGAGCCGAAGTTTCTTGACGACCTTTAACAGCCGTTCCATAGTGAAGTCTGCATTCTTAAAGATTCCTGAACTTAAAAATAAGCCCTCGATATAATTCCTGCGATAGAAATTCATGGTCAACTGGACCACCTCATCGACGGTAAAGGCCGCTCTTTCAATATCGTTGCTTTTGCGGGAGACACAATAGGCACAATCAAAAATACAATGATTGGTGAGCAGAATCTTTAGAAGAGAGACACAGCGCCCATCTTCAGTATAGGTATGACAGATGCCCGAACTGTGGCCATTGCCAAGCCCCTTATTGTCATTTTTTCTTTTGCTTCCGCTGGACGAGCAGGAAACATCATATTTGGCAGCATCGGCAAGGATGCTTAACTTCTCTCTAATTCGTTCAGACATACACCAGACTTTGTTAAACAAAGATAGTGTTTTTACTAAAAAAATTAGTATTATTATTTAGTGCCTTCCCATTCGGCATAAAACTGATCGAGATAACCAAGCATAAATTGATGCCTGTTTTCTGCCATCTGTTTTCCGGTCGGGGTTTTCATCAGGTCCTTAAGCAACAGCAGTTTCTCATAAAAATGGTTGATGGTCGGGGCTGTTGTGTTTTTATATTGCTCTTTGCTCATATTAAGTTTGACCTCGATTTCAGGATCATATAAAACTCTGTTCTTAAAGCCTCCATAAGTAAAAGCACGTGCGATACCGATAGCTCCAATGGCATCCAGACGATCAGCATCCTGTACAATATCCAGTTCTTTGGATTGATAGGTCAGCTTTCCAAACCTGGCTTTAAAGCTGAGGTTTTTAATGATTTGCTGTACCTGCTCAATACCTGGAGAACCAAGCTCCAGGCTTTTCAGAAAGTCGCCAGCCATTTGCGGCCCGATCTCTTCATCGCCACCGTTAAATTTACTGTCTGCTATATCGTGAAGAAGCGCGGCTAAGGCAACGATCAGCTCGTTACCCTGTTCCTGCTTATTGATGTGCTGGGCAGTTTTATATACCCTTTCAATATGGAACCAGTCATGTCCGGCTTCTGCGCCGGCCAGCGTTTTCTTTACAAAATCGATGGTTTTGTTAATGATCTCAATATTGTTCATCAGATGGATTAGAGTCTAATTTTTTACTGGTCTTTCATTCTCTGGCCTTCTGCTGCCATCATACAGTTCGTATTCCAGCATCCTGCAGTCCAGTTTTCCATTATAGAATTCGATTTTGCGAGAGGCTTTAAGCCCGATCTTCTTTGCAAGATCAGGGTTTCCAGTAAAGATATAGCCAGAATAGCCTTTGCAATGCTGCTTCATAAAGTCGCCCATTCGCTTATAGGTAGCTTCCAGTTTAGAATGCTCTCCTAGGCGTTCTCCGTATTCCGGATTGAAGACTACAATACCCCTGCCGCCCTCAGGTACCTGGGTATCTGCAAAGTCGCAAACTTCAAATGTAATTAAAGTATCTACACCGGCGGTTTTTGCATTTCTTCGGCTCACATCTACGGCATCTTCAGAAATATCAGTGGCAATAATAGTAAGATCTATATTTTTGATCACCTGGTCTTTAAGGATCCTTCTTTCAGCAAAGAAGACTTCTTCATCGTAACCCAGGATATGCATAAACCCGTAATTCATTCTGAACAATCCAGGACGTCTGTTGGTTGCGATCAGTGCAGCTTCAATAGCCAGGGTGCCGGAACCACACATTGGGTTTACGAATGCCGATTTTCTGTCCCATTTTGTACTTAGTATGGTACTTGCAGCGAGGGCTTCCAGCATTGGCGCCTTTCCTGGGATTTTGCGGTAACCGTGTTTAGCCAGGGTTTCTCCGGAGGTATCCAGAAAAATATCGGCTTCACTGTCTTTCCAGTATAAATGGACTACGGTTTTGTTGGCATCAGAACCAGAATTTGGCCGGATGTTTTTCTTTGCCCGGAAGCGATCAACAATCGCATCTTTTACTTTCAGGTTGGCAAATAATGGCGTAGTAATGGTTGGGTTATCCACATTAGAGGTTACCGAGAAATAGCCTGAAAAATCGATAAGTTCTTCCCATGGCATTTCCACCAGCTGCTGGTATAATTCTTCAGGATTATTGGCCTTGAAGCTGTTTAAACAGTATAAAATCTGGCTGGCGCAACGCAGGTTGAGGTTGAGTTTTATACACTCTGTTAAGGTGATATTTAGCTCTACACCGGTAGGGAATTCCCTGATAATGGTGTATCCCAGGTCTTTAACTTCTTCCGCCAGATAGGAAGACAGTCTTTTGTTGCAGGTTACGATAACCTTATTCTTTGTGTGGAAAACTTGCATAATTTATTGTGCGAAGTTATCAATAAAAATATAGAGATTTGAACTTGAAAGTAGAATATAAGAGTATTTGTTATGGAATTAAAAGGAAAAGTGCACGAAATCGGTGCATTACAGCAAGTGAGTGAGACTTTTAAAAAACGTGATCTGATCATAGAGTACGCTGAAAACCCTACTTATCCGGAATATATCAGATTTGAGGCTTTGCAAGATAAAACTGCATTATTTGATAGTTTGAAAGTTGGTGACAATGTAGAGGTTGCCTTCAATTTACGCGGTCGCCCGTGGACGGATAAAACCGGTAAAGTTTCTTATTTTAACAGTTTAGTAGTATGGCGTATCAATGCATTGAACAATGCTGCTGCCGCTACTCCAGAATACGCTCCGCCTGTAGATTTAAACAGTGCACCTGGCGAGGAAGATGACCTGCCATTTTAAAGATCTTTTTTAAGGAAACAATTTTGAACTAGGAGCGCCGGGATTTATCCCGGTGCTTTTTTTTTATAGCTTTTTTTGAGAGGTTTTAGAAGGGAATTTTCCGTAGCAAATTGCAGAAGGGGAGGTGACCGGGCAGGATGCAGAGCAAATTGAAAAAATCGGGGTCAGGCTTTTTTGAAACTTCTTATCGCCAGAAAAGCGCTCAGCAGCATCAGTGCCGCACCAACAAAATAAGGTGCGCCAGGTAAATAGATCGGGGCGTTGGCATTGGTAAAGTAGTAAAAGATATAGGTCATAAACCAGGGGCCGAAAATAGAGCTCAGGCTCATTAAGCTGGTTAAGCCGCCTTGCAGTTCTCCCTGTTCGTTAGCCGGAACCTGATTGGTCATAATGCCTTGCAGTGCCGGGCCGGCTATGCCACCTAGAGCATAGGGTATCATATAGGCAAACATCATCCAGCTCTTGTTGGCCAGACCAAATAGTACCATGCCTATGGCGTAGAGCGTAAGGCCAATCCAGATGCTGCGTTCCTGTCCAAGTTTAGGGATTGCAATCCGGATCAGGCCGCCTTGTACGACAGCAATCATGAGTCCGATGAAACCTAAAGAATAGCCTACCAGATCCTCACTCCATTTGAACTTTTGCATGGTATAAAAGGTCCATACACTTTGTACCGCATGCGCGGCAAAATACACAACGAACAAGCATACAGATAAATTGATTACAGACGGATATTTCCTAAGTTGTATCAGGGTACCTAGAGGATTGCACCTTTTCCAGTCTAAGGGGCGACGGTGTTCTTTGGATAAAGACTCCGGAAGGATGAAGAAGCCGTATATAGCATTGATAAAGGCAAGTGCTGCTGCAGCATAAAAGGGATAATGGGTGTCTATTTTTCCCAGGATGCCTCCGATTACAGGACCAAGAATAAAGCCAAGGCCAAAAGCAACGCCGATCATTCCAAAGTTTTGGGCACGTTTTTCAGGTGTACTGACATCTGCAATATAAGCAGAAGCTGTAGTAAAGCTGGCACCGGTAATCCCCGCAATGATCCGGCCAACAAATAGCCAGCCTATGGTGGGTGCAAAAGCAAGGAAGAGGTAATCGATCCCGAACCCCAGTAAGGAAAAAAGGAGTACTGGCCTGCGGCCGTATTTATCACTTAAGTTTCCAACCAGGGGCGCACAAAGAAATTGCATTACGGCATAGGCCACCAGAAGTAAGCCGGAAATCCTGGAAGCATCACTGACATTTCCGTGAATGAGGCCTTCAATAAGCTTAGGAAAAACGGGTATAATAATAGCCAGCCCTATTACATCAATCAAAAGAGTAATGAAAATAAAGCTTAGTCCTGCCGGGCGCTTTTCTTGTTGAATCTGGTTCATAACCTCAAATGTAATTAAATCACTAAACAAGATGTACCCAGCAGATGTTATAAATTAAAAATAAAGAAAGATGTATAAGCTGAAAATAATATCTGCTACTGTACGACCTGGGAGGAAAGGTCCGATAATCGCTAAGTGGATAACGGATATTGCCCGTCGAAACGAGGAGTTTGAAGTGGAACTGCTGGAGCTTGGGGAAGTAAAGCTTCCAATGATGGATGAGCCCAATCATCCCTCGCTTCAAAAATATCAGCAACAGCATACTAAAGACTGGAGTGCTAAAATTAACAGCGCAGACGCCTTTATTTTTGTGACCGGCGAATATAATTTTGGGTACCCATCTCCTTTGAGGAATGCCTTGGAGTATCTACAAAAGGAATGGGCATATAAAGCCGCTGGTATTGTAAGCTATGGCGGTATTTCTGCAGGCACAAGGGCAGCCAATAGCTTAAAAGGGGATCTGTCTACTCTAAAGATTGTGCCCCTGGCAGATGGTGTGTTTATTCCGTTCTTTGCAAAGCTGATTAATGAGCAAAATGAATTTATGCCAGGCGAGATCTCTTTAATTGCTGCAGATAATATGTTAAAGGAGTTGCTTCGCTGGACAAAAGCCTTGAAAACGATGCGCGAATAAGGTCTGAAGAGGCTAAGCCTTTAAGTTAAAAAGTGTTAAAAACACAGCTTTCTGTTCATGCTTCGTTAATTTTGAATAGATCATGAAGAAAAGGAGCTTTTGGCTGATTACCGCGCTGATGACTATTGCGCTGGTAGGTGTTGTTGTAATGCAGTTATATTACATCCGGCAAGCCTATGAACTAAATTCTGAAGTATTTAAACAGAATGTTAACCAGGCTTTAACTGCTGTGGTGAATAAAGTGCAGCGCAGGAATGCAGCTTCACTGATTACGCGTAAGGATTTTGAGTGGAGATTGAAGAGAGAAAAAGAGCAGCGTGATAAAGAAAAAACGATTGCCGGTCTGGAGGAGCGATATAAGGAGGGGGAACGCAAGCGTAAGTTTGAACAACAACGTATGGTTATTGATGATCTTAATCTCCAGGACAGCATTATCAGAGCAGTATACTTAAACCCGACTATCATTTCAGAAGCTGATTATATTGCGTTGAGCAGTCAGTCTACAACACCTTTAAATGTAGATGTAAGTGTTGCTTTTGATTCCGATCTCAATGTTGTTGGCGGTAATGTTAGAAAGACATTTATGCTTTCCAGGGCGAGAACATTCAGTATGCGTCCTTACAAGCTTCCCGATAGCATCCGCTACCTGGTTTATAATAAATTAGATGGAAAACCCTTAAAAGTATCTGTTGCTACTGTAGATGGCGATGTTGCGCTTCGGTTTAATAGGGATGATACACTGGCAAAAAGACGTTATGAGCGGGAAATGAAGCAATTGAAGGCGGATACTATTCCATTATTCAGTTCCAGTAATTTCAATTTGGTAGAGGAAACGGCAAAGGAAATGGAAAGGGGAGATGTGCCAATTACCCAAAGGATTTCAAAAGATGTTTTGGATACCCTTATTAAAAGAGAACTGGTCAATAATAATATTGATCTTCCCTACGATTTTTGGGTGAAACTGGTCAATAGAGATTCTCTGTTGTACAAGAAGGTATCAAACGCAGCAGCAGAGGTTTTGCCATCCAATACCTATCAAACGACTTTGTTTAGTAATGATATTTTAAGAGACCCCGGGATGCTGTACGTTAGTTTTCCTAATAAAAGCGAGGCCATTTTTGGTAATATGGGGGTTACGCTTGCTTCGTCGGGCGGGTTGTTGCTAGTGCTGATTTTTATCTTTTCTTACACGCTTTATGCCATTTTAAGACAAAAGAAAATTTCAGAGATGAAAACGGATTTCATTAATAACATGACGCATGAGTTTAAAACTCCGGTGGCGACGATTATGATTGCCAGCGAGGCACTTAAAGATCCGGAGATTGTGGAAGATAAAAGCCGTATTAAAAGGCTTGCGAGCATTATTTATGATGAAAATGTGCGTTTAGGTAACCATATAGAGCGGGTGCTGAGTATTGCCAGGCTGGAGAAAAACGAACTCCATCTTGAAAAAACAGAGGTCGATATGAATGATCTGATTGCTGCGGTGGCAGATAGCATGAGCCTGCAATTGCAGAAAAGAAATGCGACACTGACACTAAACCTGGATGCGACACATCCTGTAGTCGAGGGGGATGAATTACACCTTTCCAATGTTATTTATAACCTGATCGACAATGCAAATAAGTACAGCATGGAAAGTCCTGTAATTGAAATTACAACAAAGAATACCCCGAGGAATCTTATTATTCAAATTGCCGATCATGGAATTGGGATGACTAAAGATCAGGCTAAACGGATTTTTGATCAGTTTTACCGGGTTCCAACCGGAAACCTGCATGATGTGAAGGGCTTTGGTTTGGGTTTGAATTATGTACAGGATATAGTCACCCAGCTGGACGGAAGTATTAAAGTGCAGAGTGAAAAGGACAAAGGAACTGTTTTTGAAATAACTTTACCATTAATTTAAATATCTTTATATATGCTCAAAAAAATTCTACTTGTGGAAGATGATCCAAACCTGGGCTTGCTCTTACAGGATTATCTGCAATTGAAAGGTAAGTTTGATGTTGTGTTGTGTGTTGACGGGGACGAGGGTTTACGTGCATTTCATAAACAGAACTTTGATCTTTGCATTCTGGATGTCATGATGCCCAAAAAAGATGGTTTTACCTTGGGGAAGGAGATCAGGAAGATCAATCAGCATGTGCCTATTATTTTTGCGACCGCCAAGGCTATGATGGAAGATAAAGCTTCTGCTTATGATCTGGGCGGGGATGACTACATTACCAAGCCGTTTAGAATAGAAGAATTATTGCTTCGCATCAATGCTTTATTGAAAAGGGTGTCGGCCGCCAGGGAATCTGATGAGAAAGAACCTCAGCAAACTCAGTTCGAGATTGGGAATTATGTGTTTGATTATACCACCCAGCTTATCTGGTTTAACGGACAGCAACAAAAACTATCGACAAAGGAGGCGGAGCTTCTGCAATTACTTTGTTTAAAGAAAAACTCTGTGCTGACTCGTGAAGAAGCTTTGCTGAGCATCTGGCATGATGATAATTATTTTAACGGACGCAGTATGGATGTGTTTTTAAGTAAGTTGCGTAAATACCTGCGGGAGGATCCGAAAGTGGAGATTCTTAACGTTCATGGTAAAGGGTATAAGCTTTTGGTTAATTAATTTTTTAATAGATTAATCAAAATCTTGCTATCTTTGTTTCATGGCTGAAACGAATCCTGCTGAGCTTGCTGCTAAATTTATCAATTATACCTCCAGGCATATTTTTCTTACCGGAAAGGCTGGTACCGGTAAAACTACTTTTCTTAGGAATTTAATTGAACTCACCCATAAAAGGGCGGTTATTGTAGCACCAACAGGAATAGCTGCCATTAATGCAGCGGGAGTAACGATACACTCCCTTTTTCAGCTTCCTTTTGGAACTTACCTGCCCAAGCAGCCGGCTGCAGGAGAGGTGCAGGGAAATCAACACTACAACACGCCTAAATCTATTGTTCGCCACCTGCAAATGAACAGCACCAAACGCCGGATCTTTACGGATCTGGAATTGCTGATCATCGATGAGGTCAGTATGTTGCGGGCGGATCTTTTGGATGCGATAGACATGGTGCTTCGTTATATACGGAGGGATAACTCAAGTTTTGGAGGCGTACAGGTGCTTTTTATTGGTGATTTGCATCAGTTGCCTCCGGTAGTAAAATCCAATGAATGGCCTTTGTTAAGTACCTTTTATCAAAGTCCTTATTTTTTTGACGCACATGCATTGTTACATCACCCGCCTATTTATATAGAATTGGAAAAGGTGTACAGGCAAGCCGATGAGGTTTTTATTAACCTTTTGAATAATCTGAGGAATAATGCGGCTACTGCGGCAGATGTAGCTCTGTTGCAACAGCACTATAAAGCAAATTTTAGTCCTCCTGTTACGGAAAAATATATTACCCTGACTACGCACAATCAAAGGGCAGATGCTTTGAACAGGCAAAGTTTGGATGCGCTTAAATCTCCGTCTTATTTTTATAAATCGGCTATTGAAGATGAATTTAGTGAATCCTCCTATCCGGCAGAGCAGAGCCTTGAGTTGAAAGTAGGAGCACAGATCATGTTTATCAAAAATGATCCTTCGCCGGAAAAGAGATTCTTTAACGGAAAGATTGCTACGGTGGTGTCATTAGCTTCTGATGCAGTTGAAGTAGAAACAGAGGGGGATAGGGAGCGGATCAAGCTGGAAAAATATACCTGGAAGAACATCAGATATACCACTGATAAAGTAACTCATGAAATTAAGGAAGAGGTGATTGGAAAATTTATTCAGTACCCGATCAAGCTGGCTTGGGCAATTACTGTACATAAGAGTCAGGGTTTAACCTTTGACAAGGCAATTGTTGATATTGGTAATGCTTTTGCTCCCGGTCAAATCTATGTGGCTTTATCCAGGCTCCGATCTCTGAATGGTCTGGTATTAACTTCGCCACTTCCTTCAACAGGTATTCGACAGGATCCAAATGTTTCCCTTTTTTCTAAAAATAAGACGGATGGAGTTGTGCTCATTGATCAGATCAAATCGGAAAGTGAAGTGTTTTTGCAGCGCTACCTTTTAAAGTGTTTTGATTTAACTAGTCTTGACAATTACGTTTATGAGCATGTCCATTCCTATACCAAGGACCTGAACAAGTCAGCGAAACAAAAGCATTTCAAGTGGGCTCAGCAATTGTTGAGAGAACTCAGTGAGCAAAAAGTGAATGCAAGCAAGTTTTTGACTCAGATCCAGCGGCTTTGTGCGGATAAGACTGAAGCTGGTTTGAATTTACTGCTGGACCGTACGATTGCTGCGGAGAACTATTTTAATCCATTGCTTCAGCGGATGTCGAAAAACATTTTTGACCGTATGGAGCTGGTCAAACAGGATAAACAGGTAGTTGCTTTTCTAACAGAACTGCTGGAGATGGAATCTCTGTTCTACGAGCAGTATAAAAATATCAGGAAAGCCACTGCGCTTCTAAAGGCTACGATCAGGGGAGAAGAATTTACAAAAAAGGATGTTAATGACCTGTTGGATGAAGCCAATCGTGAGTTTGAAATGAAAAAGGTGTTTGCGATGCCCAACACACTGGACTTTACAGCCAAAAAAAGTAAGACATCGAAAACGAAGAAAGCTGAGGCTAAAGAAAAGGCTCCAAAAGTAGATACAAAAGAGCTTTCTCTGCAGTTGTTAAAAGAAGGTATGACCGTACAGGAAATAGCCACAGAAAGAAAGATGGCGCTTGGAACCATAGAAGGTCATCTGGCTCACTATATTGCAAGACAGGAAATCTCTGCGAAAGAGATTATTGGGACTAAAAAGCTGCAAAAGATTCTTGAGGCAATCCGGGAGCTTAAAACGCTACAAATGAATCCTATCCGCGAACGCCTTGGCAGAGAATACAGTTTTGGCGAGATCAAAATTGGTATTGCCGCACACCTTGCCGAGGGTGATTAAAGATTTATTGTTCCGGCAAAGACCTGCTCGGCTGGCCCGCAAAGGAAAATATTGGTAAACGTATCGCCGTTGTAGTCAAATTCGATCCGGAGCTTTCCGCCCAATACGGTCACGGGAGTACTGATGTGCCCGCTCTGGCCCTTATGTTTTGCCATAGATAAAGCAACAGCAGTAACACCCGTTCCACAGGCATAAGTTTCGTCTTCAACACCCCTTTCGAAGGTTCTTACAAAGAGATGGTCGCCTTTGTCTTCTATGAAATTTACATTGATGCCCTTTTCTTTATAGGTTTCGTTATTCCTGATGGATTTTCCTTCCAGATAAACATCCAATTTTTCCAGATCAGTAACCTGTTCCACGTAATGGGGAGAACCCGTGTTCAATACGTAAGCTTCACCATCCTGGTTGATGTGGCTCACATCGATCATCTGCAGATCAACCCAATTGCCTTCTGCTGTAATTTTGGCATAATGTGGCCCGTCTACAGCCAAAAAGTCAGTATTTGTGTCGATAATGCCCAGGAATTTGGCAAAAGCAACGATGCAGCGTCCACCGTTACCACACATGCTTCCCGGCAGACCATCCGCATTGAAATAAAGCATCTCAAAATTATAGTCAGAATGGTCCTGCAGCAACATTAATCCATCACCTCCAATCCCAAATCGTCTATTGCATATTTTTTCTATATCTTTATAATTCAGTTGGTTATATTCTTTTCTTCTGTTGTCGATCAGAATGAAGTCGTTGCCGGCGCCCTGGTATTTATAGAATGGAATGTTCATTTAATTTATTTGCTCCCGATTTAACATTTTTTAACTAAATAATGATGCTGAGCAGATACAAATATCGTGCATATGGTATTAAATTTGAACATAGGAATATAAAAATAATTATTTCACTCATTTACAGCCATTAAAACCGGATTAATGATGTTTTGAAACAGATATAATAATTGATATACA
>NZ_QAIL01000302.1 GCF_003061025.1 Pedobacter sp. HMWF019
ATAATTACCTTTTTACCAGACCGTAATTCTTTTTCAATAGTTTGAAAAAGGCTGTCTATCGGGAAGCTTGCATCCCGGGGCAAAACAAATTTTTGAGAGAAAGTGATGCCATATAATTTTTTATTGTCAAAGTCACGGAAAGAACCATCGGTTTTGTTTTGCCATTCATTTTGTAACTTATAAAAATTAGTATCCACTGCTTTACAATACTTTAAAACCAATTCGATAGCTGAAGGAATACCTGAAGATGGAAAGATCTGATCATGGTTGTTTACGACAGCATCAAACGGATCACAATTATTGTTTTTTTTCGTTTGAGCCTTCGATTGAAAGGCAACAGATGTAGATATTGATATCAATACTATACTGAAAAGGATCTTTTTCATAATTGAAATTATTTACTCAAACACTGAATCACATTCATTGAAATATTGGTTTTGCTCTAAGATACATTCTCCACCGTCCGTAGATCACCACGAATGCTAGACAGATGTCAGCTTTTCTAACTAAAACAAGGCCGTTAGGCTTGATCGCGTATTTTATCTTATTTTACAATAATAAAAAAAAAGATAAAATACGCGTGGTTTTACTTTACATAACTATTTACTTTGCATTATTGTCATAATCAGCCAAGTGGGGAAGTCGATCTTGGAAAGGAAGATATAAATCTCACACGTAAATTTATAATAACGAGATGAACAACGATACATGGATATTAAAATACTGGCCTCTCCATGGGTCAGCCCCGGTTTTTTTATTATGGTATACAGATACTGATAAGGAAAACACAGATAAGTTATTCACCTTTAAAACAGGTGAGATTTTCGCCTCTCATTCCTTAAATGATCTAAAAGCCACTATAATTCAAAATTTTGATGCCATCAATGAGTTTGAGAACCTTAAAAACTGGCTAAATGATTTTGAAAATCTAGATTTTAATGAGCTCACCGTCTATGATATGCCTAAAATGTATGCCGCTGTTAAAGCTCAAGAATTTGAGATGGAAACCCTTGAAGATTTGACGAATTTTATTAATCTATTTGGCGATTATGTTCATCAGGACGATAGCAATAAATACTTAATGCCTTTATCATATAATAAGCATCTAAGAAAAGCCTGGGATTATTTTTATGATTCTGTGTTTTGGCCACGATTTAATGATAAAGATCGTTTTGAAACTTGGGAAAGGCCTCCGTTTAAAGTTAATGCGGTGAAAATGACACAAGGGCTTGAAGAATTAATAGAAAGTTTTGAGGGGAATATGATCGTTTTGAATTATACACTATAAATTCTTCATCAAATTTGTGTTTTGGCATAAGTTCTCTAATATCCATCGTTTATTATTAGAATAAATCTACAATTTAATAGCTTGAAATAAATAGTAATATGGTGGGAAATCCTCGCTTTCTTACTGGGTTTTGTTACATTTAGTACCAAATCTCAATATAAAGTTTTCATGATCTTTCTCTCCATTATTATTTCCTTAGCTCTTGGGATGTACCTAACCGCTCCCGTCATTACAGTTTTTCATGAATTGGGACATGCGCTTACTATGGTTGCACTTACAAAAACGGATCAAGTAGATGTTTACATTGGTTCTTACGGAAATCAAAATACTCCGGCTAGGTTCAAAATTGGTAAACTGCAATTCTACGTTAATATAAATCCAACCATCAACATCAGAGGGATGTGTCGACCGTCTCAGATTGAAGGCAATTACGTTAAACAGAGCATTATCTTGCTAGCCGGACCAATCATTTCCTTCCTTTTTGCTGTGGTAATTGGGGCAATCATATTTAATACTGAACTCCATGGAGTAATAAAACTGTATGCATTTGTTCTTCTCATCTGTTCGTTCATAAGCTGCTTTCAAAACATTGTACCAAGAACGCTTTCCAGTGGCCTGTATAATGATGGGAAGCAACTAAGATTTGTTTATAAACTTAAAAGTAGTTATGTTGAATATGTTGCTGCCCTCGAACAGTTTGGTGAAGGACATTTTGAACAAGCGGCAGAACAATTTATTAGGCTTAATGAAAAGTTTCCTTATCAAGAAATGATTATCCGCCCCTTGTCTCTTTCTTTATTACAGTTAAAGCGGTTCGAGGAAGCACGAGTATTTGTAGAATTTCTTGAAAAATATACCGTATTTACTGTTGCCGACTGTATCAATAGGGGCTACATTGAATCAATTGAAGGAAAGCGGGAAGAGGCACTTAAATACTTTGAAAGGGCAGTTTCAATAGATAGGAGACAGCCTATTGCCCTTAATAATCTCGCATATGAGCTCATTCTTAAAGAGAATTATGATAAAGCCGGTTCTTTATTAAAACGAGCCATAGAAATAGCTCCGGACCTAGCTGAGGCACATGATAACTTGGGTCACTTGAAAATTTTGAAAGGTGAACTGGAGGAAGGTAAGATGCTATTGGAACAAGCGATAAAACTCAATCCTAATTTGGCTGGGGCTTATTTACATCTGGGTATTTATTATAAAAAAGTTGATCATATTGAACTGGCAGAGCAACACTTCAACAAAGCTAAGGAATTGGATCCTGATGTTATCATTCCAGATTGACTTGAAAAGGACTTGAAATAGTATTTAAACCATTCCAAGAATGACAATATTCTGATTTTTATTAAACATACTAAATAGTATGTTTGTGCAATATGATATCAAAAGCCGCTAACACAAAGAAGCTTATTTTAACCAAGTCACTTGATCTGATCTATAAAAAAGGGTATCAGGCAACAAGCATTGACGATATCATAGCCACCACCAACCTGAATGAACCCTTCAGAAAGGTTTTGAATCGTTTGATCCAACGGGTACAGCAAGCACTTGAACTGGCGCTGACCAACGCACAAAACAAAAACGACATCCGCAAAGATGTTGATCCCAGGCGTGTGGCCATATTCCTACTGACAGGCTATTCCGGCGTTAGAAATATGGGTAAAGTACTAGGAAAGGAATCTTACATCCAATTCCTGAGAGAGCTGAAAATTTATCTGAACAACCTCAAATAAAAAAATTTAATATAAAACATACCACTTAGTACTTTTTAATATGTATGATGCAATACTCCCCATTCACTCCCTTGTCAGATGGCTTGTCCTGTTGAGCCTGATCTATTCGATCACTTTATCAGCCCGCGCCTATTTCCAAGGGGGGCAGTTCAGCAAAAGCGACGATAGCGTTAGGCACTGGACAGCAACCATAGCGCATATCCAGTTGATCTTAGGAATTTTGCTTTATACAAAAAGCATCACCGTTAAGACCTTTTTTTCCGGCAACCAGAACATGGAATCATTTTTCTTTGGAGCTGTCCATATTTCGTCTATGCTTATTGCCATCGTCCTGATCACCATCGGCTCAGCAAATGCAAAGCGAAAAAAAGACAGTAAGGAAAAGTTTAAGACCATGTTGATCTGGTTCTCCATAGCGCTCTTGATCATCCTCCTTGCAATTCCATGGCCATTTTCGCCGCTCGCCCATCGTCCCCTGATTAGAAATTATTAATATATACAACCATGACACACTTTTTTAAAACACAGATCGGCAGATTGCGCCTGGTCGGGTTCCTGGAAGGCATCTCCCTTTTGGTGCTTATTTTTGTCGCTGTACCGCTGAAATATTACTTTAATAACCCCATGCTGGTTAAAAACCTGGGGCCTGTACATGGCGCGCTTTTCCTGCTGTTTATTTTCCTGACCATCAGCGTCGGCGTAGAAGAGAAATGGGAATTCAAAGACACCACCTGGAAGGTTTTACTGGCTTGTATTGTACATTTTGGAACCTTTTATGTAGACAGGCACATCCTGAAAAACGCGGAGGCTAACCGGACCGGTAGGGATGAAGAATAAGTTGTTGCTATTGCTTTTCTTTACAGTCGTTATAGCCTATGTGGTATTGATGCGCGACACAGGAAACAAACCGATAGCTAACGGGATCCACTTTAACGAAAGGCTATCTGCTTATGGTCTTTTCCGCGGTCAAATGGCGAACCTGGAACCTGCTGCAGGCGTTGAAATTCTTGAACTGGGATCAACGCTATTTACCGATTACGCAGAAAAGCAAAGACTGATCAAGTTGCCAAAGGGCAAGCGAATGCGTGCAAGTGGTAATGGGCTACCGCAATTCCCCGAGGGCACTATGATTGCAAAAACGTTCTATTATTCGCGGGCAGAAGGAACGAAACGTAGACTGATTGAAACCCGTCTGCTGATCCTCCAAAACGGCTTATGGAATGCAGCGACTTATCAATGGGATATGGCGCAGGAAGACGCCATATTGCTGGAGCAGGGTGCCGATGTCCCGGTCAACATCCAAGGCAAGGATGGGATTGTACGCAAGATCAATTACCAAATCCCCTCTCAAAAGGATTGCGCAAGCTGCCATCGGTCTGACAATCAATTGGTACCCATTGGCCCAAAAATCAGCAATCTAAACATAGAAGTCATCCGTAACGGGAAGAACCAAAACCAACTGGTCTATTTGCATGAAAAGGGCTTGTTGGATTATAAAGACAAAAGCCATTTTGGGACAATCCCTGACTACCATGATGCATCATTGCCGACTGAACAAAGGGCAAGAGCATACATGGCGATGAATTGCGCTCATTGCCATCAGCCGACGGGTATGGCTGGCCGGAAATCCTTAAACCTGGTTTTTTCAACAAGCTATGAAAACACCGGTATCCCATTCAACAAGCAGAATATTATAGAAAGAACCGCTGCTATGGGTGAATACCACATGCCGAAAATCGGCACTACCGTTATCGATACAGCGGGTGTTGCCCTCATCAGGCGATACATTCTGGGTTTGCAGTAGCCTAAATGGTCACAAGCTTTTAGCATTCATACTATAAATATCAGAAATGTTCTTATTATTATCCTCAGAGTATTATCCAATTGTAAACCTATGAGACAGCTAGAACTAGCTGTTTTATAGCACAGGCTATTTCTTGGTCTTGTGCCAATATCATTTCATCTTTTTTCCTTATTTTGTGATACTTACCAATCATGACCTATAGAAATTAACCTTGGACCCGCGCAAAATATTAAGCTTTTGGAGAGATGTAGAAATCTTTAACCTACCCGATCTGAGGGAAAAGGAAGTGCTCCATCTTGCTGATCCCCTTCCCTGGAATGAGGAACGACCAAGCTCCTCAGCTTATAAAACCTGGCGTTACACTCTATATTTTGGCAGGGTTCCAAAAAGTAAAGTCATCCAAGTCATTGAAAAAGAGCTATCCAATAACGATACAGAAGAAGAATGGAAAGAACCTGTGACTGGTTTTACCTGCTTTTCCGCGCTGATTCTCGATGAAAATGGACGCCCAGATGAAAGAAGCTATATCCAGTCTTCCTTTATTCATGGGTTAAATTGCCTGCATAACAATGAACCCATATCCAATGTTGCCGAAAAGCTCAACCAGGCACAGGCCGACTATGAGCTCAGGTTCCAAATTCCACCTGCAGACGAACTCCATATTATCCGCAAAGGAGATTCCGTAAGCCAGCAACAATTAGAAAAGGAACGCCTGGAATTGCAAGCTATAACAAAGGCTTGGTGGAGTGACGAAGTGATCATCTTATACGCAGCCAAAGAAGTGCAGCGAGACTCCGTTCCAGACACAAGTTTCTTAAATAGCTTTTGTTTAGATGATCTGAATACGCTCATCAACAAAGACCCCAAGAAATATGGAAACTCCTTAAAAGAATATTTAGCCGCTGACGTCCAGGAGAAGAAACGCAAAGACCTCATCAGCAATATTGATGAACTGGTTAAAACACTGGATCCGGCAATCTTACCCGCAGGCCGCTGGCCAGCCAACATTTCCTGGGGGCTGTATACAGGACAAGTAGGCGCCGTAAATACAGCCGTAGACGAACTCAAAAACGAAGGCGGAATAAGAGGAATTAATGGCCCTCCGGGTACCGGAAAAACAACACTGCTTTTAGATATTATTGCAGAAGTTGTCGTATTAAGGGCTACAAAACTCATCAATGTTGAATACCAGCAACTATTTGACAAAAAATTCAATAAAATAGAAGACGTATTCGGTGGCTATTATCTTCCCCTGAAAGACGTCTTTTATGATAAGGGTATCGTCGCTTCCAGCAATAACAATGTTGCTGTTCAAAATATCACTCAGGCACTACCAGCTCGGAGTAAAATTGATCAGGAGGAATTTGAAGGCGCAGATTATTTTGCCAGCTGCGGAGAACGTTTAGTCAATGAGAAAGCATGGAGCATACTTGGAGCCACATTAGGCAATTCAGAAAACCGGCAAAACTTCAAATGGAACTTCTGGAAGTCGGATGAAAAACAAGGGCTTGTTGGATTTGAAGAACTGCTCTGGAGTGTTTATAAAGATGAATCTAATGATCAGACTGCTGTAAACGTACAAAAATACAATCAAGCCAGAACAGAACTAAAAGACCTCCTAAAACCCTTCAACAAATTTCAAAAAGAAGCATCCGCGTTTCACGCCCTTTTGCCGGCGCAATTGGCAAATTTGAAAGAAAAGAAAGTACTTAGCAGCAAAATCCAGCTTGCCCAGGATACAATAGATAAACTGCTCCAAAAGCAATTAAAGTACAAGGGGGGGGTAAGCGAAAAAATACAAGAAATAGAAAGCCTTCAACAATCTTTAAACCTGCATAACCAACATAAGCCCCTGTTTTTCTTTATTCAAAGGCTATTCAATACCAAGGCCTACAAAACATGGAATGCACCCGTAGCGCGCTATCTTGCCCAACTAGATGCCCTAAATACAGAGTTAAGTACATATAAAAAAGAAGATAAAGACAACACTGCACTTCTTGTTAAGAAACAAAAGGATCAACAAGCACTCAAAGAACGGCTGGATGATGTTACAGAACAGATGCATCAATACTCAAAAAAGAAAGAAGCGCTGCATGTCAAATACGAAATTGCCTATGATGATCTGGTGGACGAATCATTTTACCAACGATCCCCACAAGAAAGGCAGCTGTGCAAGCCCTATTCATCGCCTAAAATTAACCGGCTAAGGAGCAACATCTTTCTTAAATCTTTAGAAGTTCATCAATACGCCATTCTTTCCAACGCGAAGCAATTCCGAAACAACCTGCAATTGTTTATGGAAATGATCACCGGAAGAGCCATTGTTTCTGGCGAAACAGCCAGGGTGCTTTGGAATACCTTATTCTTTTGTGTACCCGTTGTATCCACTACACTGGCCTCGGTAAGCCGCTTGTTCTCCGATTGTGGAGAAGAAAACATTGGATGGTTATTGCTGGATGAAGCAGGGCAGGCGCCGCCACAGCTAGCGGCAGGTATGATCTCCAGATCGAAAAGATGCGTCATTATTGGCGATCCATTGCAAATCGAACCCGTGGTCACTATTCCCGCAACGTTGGTCAATAAGCTGCGGAAACATGCTAAAGTAGAAGACATCTGGTCACCCTCTACCACCTCTGTACAATTATTGGCAGACAGAATTTCTTTAAAAGGAACTTATATGAATGCGGCAGAAGGTGAGCCGCTCTGGACAGGGTTCCCTTTACGGACGCATAGAAGGTGTAATGATCCCATGTTCAGTATCGCAAATAAACTGGCCTATTCCAATCAGATGGTTAAAGCAGAGGCTGATCAACCCATCAATCAGGACATCGGACCAAGTCAGTGGTTCCATATTGCAGGAATAACCGTATCCAATAAACAAGTGATCAAAGAAGAACTAGATCTGCTCAGTCAAAAAGTACATGAACTCATTTCCAAAGGATACCAAGGTAAGATCTTTATTATCTCCCCGTTTAAGGCGGTTCAAAAAGCTTGTGAGCATCTGTTTGACAGGAAAGATAGTCAGGTTCAATGTGGAACTGTAAATGCATTTCAGGGCCGGGAAGCCGAAGTCGTTTTTCTTGTTTTAGGCAGCGATCCAAAAATGCCGGGATCCAGAAATTGGGCAACTAAAAAGCCTAATTTGTTGAACGTAGCACTTACAAGGGCGAAGAAAAGGTTTTATGTAATTGGGAATAAGAATGTATGGTCCGGCCATGCTTATTTTAATGAATTGGCCGCAAGCCTTTAGTATACACGATTTCCCATTGATGGCCGTCTAGGGCTGCAAAGCAGTCCATGCTCCCTCAGCCTGTGGCAAGAGTTCTATTTACAACAGAATTAAATAATTTGATAAGATATACCACTTCAGCAGTATTAAAGGGTCATACTAATAATACGCAAACGCTGCAAACTAAATCTACTATTATATCAAATTATGAAAAAAACCAAACTTCGATGGGTTATTATATTCCCATTCTTTGCTCTTTTATCAATGATCCCAGCGAGAGCCGATGTAATTTGTCCTCCCGGTTTATGCTGGGACCCTACTGCCGAATGGTGTGCGTTGTGCGACGCAGGTGGGGGCGGTCCTCATTCTGAAACAACTGCATTGGTTAACCCACCAAATAGTTCTGTTAATTTTGCGGTTGATGGAAATCAATGTACAAATTTGAAGCTTAAGAATCTTAATCTATTGGGAGTATTGGCTTCGGTAACCGTAAAACCAGCAATAGAAAACCAATGGAATGTAACTTTACCACCGTTCACTTCCCAAAGTAAAGATTACTGTCGCCTTGTATCTGTTCCGGTAAGTTGGGGGTGGGACATATCAACTTCTTCTGATGCGGCAAATATAGCTATAACAGCAACGTGGGCTGGTTGGTAAATCAAATTATTTAAAAAAGAAAATTATGAAAAAATATACTTTGTATTATTTATTGATCAGTTTTCTGGCGCTTTCATGTACAAAACCAGAAAATAGTATCTCACAGGAAAAACTTGAAGCCATTAGTGGCACTAAAACAAACGGATTGTCAGCAACATTGGTAAAAGACGATGGGTTTATCGATGTTGATCTTAAGCAACTTGACCAGGAGATTGCAAATAAACTTAAGAACAAATACCAAAAACCAGAACTGGCAAAAGCGAAAGCTGCGGTGTACCGTTACTATAAAACTGTTCGTGTGGAAAACGGAAGATATGTTTCAGACTTGAAGTCTGCAGATCAGATTAAGATATCGAATCAGTTGTTTAATATGCTAAGTAACAATCTGGAGGAAATGAATGCCTCTATTGCAAAGCTAAAAGCCAAAGGTGAAAAAGTAGACATTACGGAAATAACTCCTGAATACCTGGAAAGTTTACTGCAATAAAATCTATTCAATGCAATTAATGCTTATTAGATTTAGTTTGATAAAAAGAAGTTATTTCAATATTGAGGCAACTTCTTTTTCTATTTGATTCTAAGGTAGTAAAAGTCCAGTTTTATTCGTCGCGTCTTACTTTTTCCTGTCTTAGTCTAAGATAAGCC
>NZ_QAIL01000303.1 GCF_003061025.1 Pedobacter sp. HMWF019
ACATTACACCAAACCACCTTAATGCACTTTGCAATGATCTGCTTGGTAAATCTGCAGGAGAAATCATTCGTGAAAGAGTAATTTTAGAAGCCAAACGCTTATTGATCAACCTCGACCTTAGCGTCGCTGAGATTGCTGAACGTTTAAACTTTAGTGATCAGTCCTATTTTATTAAATTCTTCAAAAAATATGAAGAAATAACACCAGAAAAATTCAGAAAACATAATACACAACAAAATGGAAAACAATAAAAACACTGAGGCAGTACCCCATATTTCTCAATGGCATGCCTTTAGTCATTCGAAATGCCCACGCTGCAGAGTTGGAAAAGTATTTGTTGGTCCAACCTATGGTTTAAAGATTCAAAAGATGAATGAAAACTGCCCTCACTGTGGGCTTAGATTTGAACGTGAACCTGGGTATTTCTATGTTTCTATGTTCGTAAGCTATGCAATGAATGTTGCAGAGATGGTTTCTATAAGCGTAGCCGCCTATATATTCGGGCTTGATCTTGTTTATGAGAACCTTTGGTATTTTGCGGGTATATTACTTATCGCCGTATTTCTTTTCTCTCCATTCAATTACAGATATTCAAGAATGATCCTGTTATATTGGTTATCTCCCGGGCTTCATTACGAACCTGAACGGGGAATAGAGAAAAACACCCAGTCCCAAAGATTGTAACTTTTTGTTATAAAATTAGTTACATCGTCGTATATTAGTTTTATGAACAAGAAAATATTGGTTTTTGACGATGACCAGGAAACCCTGAATGCACTCAGTGACGTTCTTGACTACGCAGACTGGGACCTGGTTACCATTGCCAGCGGTAACCAGGCACTGCAGGTCATCAGAATGGAAAAACCTGATTTGATCTTAATGGATATCCTCCTGGGAGACACCGACGGCAGGGAAATATGTAAGGAAATTAAATGTGATGAAGAATTAAAGCATATTCCCATTATTCTCATCTCTGGTATAAACGAGTTGGGGGATACTTTAAATCAGCAGTTTGGCCCTAACGATATTATTGCAAAGCCTTTTAATATCGGCGAAGTCTTAGATAAAGTCTACTTTCAGCTCAGTTCATAAAAGCACCTTGCTGCTAAGAAAATCAAAATACACTTTTTCATCATCAAATAACTCCTTTCCTTCCAGCATGTAGGCACTCAGCAAGCATTCTTTTGCCTGCTCTTCCCTACTCAAATGAAAATAACACTGGCCCAGTCTCAATAACACAAAAGGATTACTCCCTTCAGCTCCATAAATCAGTTTAGATCTTTCAAAATACCGGATTGCCTTCTCGTAATTCCCTAAATTAAAATAGGCGTCACCTACGGCAGCACTCAGCCAACCAGTAGCCTCCCAGTTCTCCTGTGGTGCGGGAATAATATCCAGTGCCTTATTAAACCACCCAATGGCGTGCACATAGTTCTCATTATCCATTTCATCGTTTCCCATACCAGCATATTCATCAATCTGAACTTGCTGCTCAGGGGTCAGCTCCTCTCGTAAAACATTTTTTGGCTTATTCATCATTACATTTGCCATAACTATTAGTTTTAAGTACAAAGGCAGGTCTAGAGACCTTAACGTGAAAGCATATTAATTATTTTACACACAACAAGTTACGAGTTGTAATGTTTTAATTACAACAAGATATATTCAACACAAAGATCTTCACAACTGGTTATCCATTTGTTTAATGATTTTCGTAACTTCTTCTTCCGTCGACCGTAATTTACCCTGACAAAACGAAATGAGATCCGAAGCTCTTTTTACCTTTTGAGCAAGTACATCGACAGAAACCGATTCCGTTTCGATCTCCTGTGCAATTTCCGCCAGTTCCTGATAGGCCGCTTCGTAAGTAAGATTTTCTTCCATTATATTTCCTCTTTTGATTTAACTATAGTATGAATTTCTGTACTGGCCAACTGAACCGTAAGCTCCTGTCCAGGCTGTATATCATCTGCTTTGCTGATGATGTGATTGTTCAATTTAACAATAGCAAAACCTTTATTCAATATATTTTGAGGACTCATAAGCTTAACTACAGCCAGGTAGTGCTCCAGGTGCCCATTCTTGTTCGACAAATACATCCGGTTATACAACTTGATATTATTAATCATATTGTTCAGATCTTTCCTCTTGTTGCCGATCATATACCTGGGTTGTCCGCTCACCATCGAGCCTAAAGAATACATCCTTTGGCGATGTTCATTAAGTAAAGAAATCACATCCCTTATAATATAGGATCTGGTCGCTGACAAAGCATTGGAGTGCAGAGAAAGTAATTGCTGCGTATTGATCAAAATGCGATTCTTCAGATTTAACAAGTTATCTTCAAAGCTCCTGTTGTGCGCAAGGATAAGTTCAGCTGCCTTAGTGGGCGTTTTTGTTGAAGTATGCGCCATCAGATCCACTATCGTTTCATTTTTCTGATGACCAATTCCAGTAATCACAGGTATGGGAAATTTGGCAATAGCCCTGCTTAACTCGTAGTTATCAAAGATTAAAAAATCTGTCTGCGATCCCCCACCTCTAATAATAATTACCGCATCATAGGCATTTCCGGAATTGAAAATTTCGATTAACCTCATTAGAAAAGGTTTGGCATTAGACTCTCCTTGTACCTTAGTAAAGTAATCGTCTATCCGAAAAGAATACTGAAAAGGATTATTTTCGAGCGTATGCCTGAAATCCTGGTAACCTGCAGAAGTATCTGAAGAGACTACTGCGATGTACTGAAGCACTCTGTTAAACTTCAACATACCATTTCTGGTTTGGTATGTATCCCCTGTTCTTTTGATAAATTCCGGATTTTCTTTTAAAAGCCGTTCCAATGTAGCTTTTCTCTGTTGTTCAAACTGTCCTAAAGTAAAGTTCGTATCAATATCTACTAAATTCAGCTGCAGTCCAAAAGCAGGGCTGTATTGTACCGTAACCTGGACCAGAACATTAATATCGCTTTTAAATTTCTGTCCCGTTACCCGTTCAAAATTTGAAATATTAACGGAAGCGGTTCCCCAGGCCCGGGCTATCATTTTACTGATTAGCTTTGAAGAAGTTTTATCTTTCTCCACCAATTCAAAATAGTGATAATTTGTATCTGCCTTAAAAGTATAATTACTTACATCAGCAATTACCCAAAAAGTCTGTCCATTGAAAACACCATCAAGAACCTGCTGGATCTGACGCGTCAATTCTGATAATTTTAATGGATGACTGGCCATCAACATTTTTAAATTTAATTTTTAAAGTTAATCATTCTAAAACAAATTAAGCCTCAGCAAGGTTAATAAGCCAATAAATGATCTTTTATGAATAAA
>NZ_QAIL01000032.1 GCF_003061025.1 Pedobacter sp. HMWF019
CCGCCATAAATGTCTTTGTTCCAGATATAGGCGTTTCTCTCTGTAGCTGTGGCAGTCTGAAAAATGGGATAACTGACGATATGATCATCGGCAGAAACCTGTGCCAGACCACCAGTCGAATTCATCACTGCTGTATTGTCCAGCAAAAGCTGAAAATCCGTTAGGGTGGTAGGTTCGGCAATATTTGTACTTGGTTTTTTATCCAAAAAATCTGACTTTTTGCAGGAAATGCAGATGGAGAGCAGCGTCATTATCCAAATCAAATTTTTCATCTTTATCATTATTGAATATTTTAAATTCATTTTTATAGGCCCGCTCTTAATCCAAATGCTATTGTTCTTACTGTCGGAACACCAGTTGGATAATCCGGATCTAAATGATAGCGATTGGACCTCCAAAGAATCCCGACATTGTCTATATAAGTAAAGACATTTAAATTTTTAACTGGAAAACCGGACTTTTGAGGAAAGGTATAATCTAAACGAATGTCTTTTAAACGGATATTATCCGCCTTTTCTACAAGAACATCTGAATATTTATAAAAATCGTCTCTTTTGTCTACAAATGGATAAATCAAGGCGGGAACTGTGGTGTAGTTTTCATCACCGTGCTTCTGCCAGCGGGATCCGTAATCTCCATAGGAATATGCCCCAGAATTAATACTATTACCAGTGAATGAATTTCTCCTGAAATAGTAACCAAATCTGTAGGAAATGTTAAAGGAAAGGCCAACTCCTTTGTAACTAAAGGTATTCAATAGGTTACCAAAACTAGTTGGCGTTGCTGAACCATTGTACACCAGTTCTTTTCGGTTGGTAGAGCCATAAATATCTGCATAGTTTGTGCTTAATACGCCGTTCAAATACCCCTGAGGGTCACCATTCTTATTTAAGCCGCCGTATTTAAAGCTAAATACCGAATAAAAGGGAAAACCTTCCAAAGGATTTTTATAATTTTCGTCAATAACATTAAAGTTTGATCCGTTGGATACTTTATAAGAAGTGACCGTACTATTTACATGGTTATACAATAAAGTGGTGTTCCATTGTATGGCACCCATCAGGTTTCTGGTATTGATTTGAAGGTCCATTCCTTTGGTTAGTGTATTGGCAGAGTTCCCCATATAAACGGTCATTCCGGTTTGCGGTGCTACACTGGTATTTCCAATCAGGTCCATCCCTTTTTTCTGCCATATATCCACACTTCCGCTGATTCGGCTATTTTTAGTCATGAAATCCAGGCCAAAGTTGATGTTTCTTACTTTTTCCCAGCGAAGGGAAGGATTAGGCGGATTGATTACACTTGCAAATGGTGCATTATAAGCATTCAAGGCAGCCGGATTGATTAAGGAGGTTAAATAAGCGGATAGATTGTTATCTACATTTCCAGTATAACCGTAAGTAGCCCTTAATTTTAAATAGGGCAACCAATCTATGTCATAAAAATGCTCCTTGTTTAATACCCATGACAATCCTGCACTCCAAAGTGGAATGCCTTTCTGGTTTGTACTTACACCAAATAAATTGGATTCATCCTGCCTTGCACTTAAGGACACGATATACTTGTCCGCATAAGTATAAGCACCATTGAAATAATAGGAAAAGAAACGGTTAATGGTTCCATTTGAACCATAATAGAATGGAATTTTCCCGCCCGATCCATAGAAGAAGGGATATTCATCGGTAAAATTCAGAGAAGAATTTTGATTTGTACCCGTTTTTACATCATAACCATAAAATGTATTTAATGCTATATTTGTATTCAATTCCCTTATCTCCACCCCTGCAATTGCATTCAGTGTATGTTTTCCAAAATGCACTTCTTCATCAATCTGAAGCCTTCCACTCTGAGATTTACTATTCGTAAACTGGCTGCCATAAATATCTCCAAGCGGTATATTACGGGTTAGTTTTCCAGTCATCGCATCAATTTGACTATAGGTATTGATCAAATTTCGTGTGTAATAAGAGGCTTGTTCATACAATGTACCCTGATCAGATTTTCCTTTTTCATAGTTGTACACCGCAGAAAGTTTTAATCCGGTAACGACTTTGTAGTTTAGGGCCAGATTAATCCGGTAATTGCCTACATCGGTTGTCGTAGTGTTATATCTGTTTTGCAATTCTTCCAGTGGTCTATATAGCCAATTGAGTAATTTTCCATTACCAGCGGTTTTGGCATAAGGTAAATTAAAATCTTTCACAACAGCAGTGGAATTACCATTATTATCGGCTAACTGATCATAAGGGTAAGATACACCTGGGGCTGGAATCGTCTTATTTTTAATATCGGTGTACCTTAGGTTAGAAGAAATCTCTAATTTGTCTTTGAAAAAGTAAAAACTATTGCTGGCATTTAAGGTGATTCGGTTGTAACTGTTTCCTACTGCGCTGCCCAGGTTATGGTCATATCCGGCAGAGAGTGCATATTTCTGATGTTTTCCTCCCCCACTTATATTGGCCTGGTATTGCTGGGCAATGCTGGTCTGGTAGAAATATTTCGAGAGCTGATCCCTGACATCATTGTTGCGCAATACATTCAATTTCGATTCGTAATCTGGAGCAGATGGATTTCGAAAGAGCTCCACCGCAGGTGGAAGTGGAAGATAACCACTACCAATGTTATAATCGTATGCACCTTGCTTATACAGATATTGTTGCGCATCTATCACTTCCGAAGAGCTGGGCTGAGAGTTGTAATAGAGGTTTGGCTTTTGACCAAAAGTCACATTGGCATTGAAACCAATCTTCGGGGCGGTATTCAGGCTTCCTTTTTTGGTCGTAATCACAATTACACCATTTCCAGAGCGTGTACCCCATGCCGAAGCTGCCGCAGCGTCCTTTAAAATCGTAATGGTTTCTATATCATTCGGGTTGATGTTGTTTATGTCCCCATCGTAAGGAAAGTTATCCAGAACAATCAGTGGATCGGCATTGCCAAATAAGGTGGAACGGCCATGAATCTCTATAGCACTCTGCCCAACCTGCCTTGTTACCGGTGAAGTAAAAATCAAGCCGCTGGTTACACCATCCAGACGGTCAAGGATACCCGTAGAAACAGAACGGTCCAATAGATCTTTGTCTATCCGAACAAAAGAACCAGTGGCTCTTTCTTTAGGCAAAGTCTGGTAACCTGTAGATACAATCTGAACTTCATCGAGGTTTCCGCTGATCATCATCAGTTTTAAGGTACCCACATCTGTTTGCGCGCGGATTTCTCTGGATTGATAACCAAGATAGGAAACCACCAACGCAGCATCAGGCCGAACGCCTTCTAAAGTAAACCTGCCCAGACTGTCTGTATGCACGTACTTGTTCTTGTTTTTAACTTTTATGGTAGCTGCCCAAAGTGGTTTGTTGTTTTCATCCCGCACTACGCCGCTGACATTAATTTCCCGGAACGGGCTCATGATCCTATCCAGAAAAGAAACTTCCTTTTGGGTAATAACTATGGTTTTATCAGTAATGGTGAAACTAAGAGAGGGATTGGTGAGGGCTTTGCTCATCACCTCATTTAAAGAGGCGCCATGGAAGTTTACACTGATGCTTTTTTCTGCGTTGAGCTTTTCCTCATTCCAGATCACATTAAACCCGGTTTGTTTTTTAATCTCTTTGAAAAGCTGAGCAAGGGTTACTTCTTTTTTAACGTAGGTTATTTTCTGGGCAAAAGCAGATACACCGATTAACAATAACAAAGTAAAAATAATAGAAGTAAGTATGCGCATGTATCAACAAAATAGGAAAAGACCTATTTTTCAATAAGCCCATTTTTTGTTGCAAATTACATAATTTTGATGATTCTGTTAAACAGGAATAAAGATTTTATTGTACATAAACTTTTCTTCCCTCCATTTTGAATTTAACATCGCCGGTCAGCTCCAGCATGCGCAATACCTTGGAAATGTCTTTGTACTTAGAGATGGTGCCGCCAAATAACTGACTTCCTGTTTGTTGGTTCTGATAGATAACATCTACATCATACCATCTCGACAATTGTTTCATGATTCGCTCCAATGGTTCGTTTCTAAAAGAAAATTCACCATTTTTCCAAGCAATGACACCATCCGGATCAACAGACCTCACTTTAATCAGGGAGCCTGAGTTGACAGCCTGTTGTCCGGGTTTAAGTGCAACCATATTAACCAACACGCTTCCTTCTGTTAAAGTTGTTTGCGTACTGGTATCATCTGGATAACTACTAATATTGAAATGCGTACCCAGTACTTTTACCACCTGGGTTTTGCTTTGCACCAAAAAGGGATGCATTTTATCTTTTGCTACCTCGAAGTAGGCCTCGCCCTTCAACTCAATTCTACGTTCTTTACGTCCGGCGAAAGAAACGGGGTAGGTTAAAGTTGAAGCAGCGTTGAGCCATACTTTCGTGCCGTCTGGCAACGAGAGCTTATATTGTCCACCACGGGGTGTAACCATGGTGTTTACATTTTTTGTTTCTGATTCCTGGTTCCGGGCCCCGTTGGTGTACGGGGCCGGGTCAGGTCGAGAGGTGTAGATAATTTCTCCACCTTCGGACTTGATTACTTTCATGGTAGATTGTAGGGCCAGCACACCATTCTTCGCTTCACTTAAACTAATTTTATCGCCATTGCTTAAAATAAGCGTGGCTTTATCAGTTCCGGGAAGAATGTTGTTGGCAAACCTATTGTCCGAAGGTTCTTTAGTGAAAAAATATATACAAATGCCAAGTATAGTGACCACTGATGCTGCTGCAAGTACAATGCGCATAGGCAGCCTGGTGGTTTTAACTGTAGTTGTTGGTTGAGTTTGGAGAAGAATAGATGACCACATTTCATCGTGGGTATCTCTAAGAAGCGTTTCTGATAAACCTGAAGGTTGATCTTCATGCAAATGATGCAGCCAATAGCGCACTTGCTGATTTTCCTGCGGGGAGTCTGTCCCTGCCTGAAATCTTTCTAATACTTCTTTTGACTGTTGTTCGTTCATCTTTTTCTAATTATCTATATCAAGATAATCACAACAAAGAC
>NZ_QAIL01000304.1 GCF_003061025.1 Pedobacter sp. HMWF019
TTATAGTTATTGGATCAAACCGATATAGCTAAAATCAGCATTATTCATATCAATAAATCTCTATATAAAGATTTATTGATATGAATATATCTACTGAAACCGTCCTGTAGGCGATTGGGTTACATTGATAGATCGTAACAGGCTATCGTTAGTTTACTGCTTCCAGTATGATTCTGAACCTTTTCAGATAAAAGGTCTTCGTCTTTTCAGACCCGTTTAGAAAACGTATATATTTTTCCGTTCCGGTAAATGTAACGTAATTGCCCTTTCCCTTAGTCTCATTTACCTTTAAAGTCTGCCAGTTTTTGCCGTCCGCTGAGGATTGAAAAAGACCCGAAGCTAACAAATCGGGACACTCCAGATTAAATTGTAACTGAGTTATCCTCAATTTCGGATCAATACTTATTCCCAGATATTCCCCCTTGTTTAAAGATTTTACCTCTAAAGCGGGAGAAATAGCCACGCTGTTCTCCTCAAAGATCAAGGGCTGATTGCGAAATTGTTCTGAATTGCTATAATTTACAGAACGCTCTATAGCCTGCTCAAAAAGAAAGGATGGAGGCATGGCAATAGAACTCGTTTTACTAATCAACGGCCCCATTAACTTAAAGACATTCTTCACAAATGGAGTTAATACCAGAGACCCTGTCTTGACCCCCGGCTGGTAAGGGTTTGAATTTGCCTTTTTATCCAGTTGTTTCATACTGTCCAGCAGTTGGTCGACCTTTAAATAAGAACTTCCTGCGGCGGTATAATTTTTAGCATTCCATTCTTCCAGCATAGACATGGTGTAAACACCAGTCTTGCCCAGTAATTCAAATTGGCTCAGCCATGGCGAAATTTGTTCTACCAGTCGCTTATTTGTGCTTTTACTTCTGATTTCTGCAGCAACCGGAATTATCCTGGAAAATTCTGCTTTAATCTGAGCAGCAAGATCGGGCCGATAATCCCCCTGTTGAAAGGAAGCAAAAAAAACATCTATGGCAGGTTTTATCTCTACAGATTCACCCCGGCGGTAGCCATGTCCATTGGCTCCTGGGTCGCTGTTGTGGCTGTTGAACAACCTAAAGGCAGTTGGAGCCTCTGGCATAATATATTGGTTTGCGGCCTCCCATGCCGCCTGTGGATCATATTTTGCTAAATTCCAGGCATACAGGGCTACGCCAAATATGGCTGTTTTAGAGGCTTCTGCTTTATCCATCGGGTTGGATACAAAGCCAGACATATCTTTCGAGGCTTGGGTATCTAAACCATAAGCCGGTCCCATCAGTAAATGGTCACGGGTATAATCGCTTACCGGGAAATTCCACCACACATAAGCCGGACGTTTAATTCTTCGGTTTACCCACTCCAGACCTTCCTTGGTGATGTCGGCAACTACCGTATTCCCGGTCCACATCACATGAATAGCAGGATCGAGCTGATCTCCAAGAATATTAAGATAAGATCCCGGTTGAGGATCTGCCCAGCTTTTATTGTATTCGGTTGGACACATGATCAGTGCCGAAACATCTTTCTTTTTATTAACGAATTCATGCTGCAGATAGTTTAATAGTTCAGCTTGTTTTTCCGCCTTGGTACCAATACCAGATATATCGTCGAAAAACACAGCAAAGGAACGTACGCCCAGCTGATACATCATTTCAAACTTGTTTACAATCGCCAAACTGTCTTTCAAATTCCAGCTAATGTCTTGTCCCGGGTGAATGGCCCAGACGAAATCGACTTTATTTTTACCAGCCTCGGTAACCAGTTCTTTAATCTCCCTTGCCTTATCGTCAGGATAAGGCAAGCGCCAGTTGGGGGAAGAATGATAAGGATCATCTTTAGGTCCGTAGATATAGGTGTTCAACTTAAGCTTACCGTAGAAACGAAATTGTTCCATACGGTCCTGATGGCTCCAGGGTTCTCCATAAAATCCTTCCACAGTTCCACGAAAAGCGATATCCGGGAAATCATTCACTACACCCTCTGGTAAAGAAATTTTGCCATCAGGCTCTTTATGAATGAGTTGGGAGAGGGTTTGAGCCGCATAGAACAGGGAACGGTTATCAAACACGGAAATGGTGATTTTAGAAGGCAAAATGTCCAGGCGGTAGGCACCGGATTTTTGTAAAATCGTATCCTTCTTATCTATTGCTATAATTGAAAGGGCTAAACTTTTTTTACCCGAGCCGTTATTGTTCAGCAGATGCTCCAATAAAGCAATAGCATCTGGATCCGGATTTTTCAGACCGTTAAACTTATAGGCATGGTTCAGGATAAAGCGTTTGCCTGTAAAAGTCGATTGCTGTGGCTGCGGTAAAATTCTCTCTCCCTGAGCATAGCTTCGTGCTGTTAAACTCAAAAAGAGCAATGTAGCAATCAGTTTAAATGGTGGTTTCATGTGTTCGTGATAGGTTTTGTGTCATACATAATGACTCATGTTTAAATATAGTAGTTTTTCTGCAGGCGGATTAAGTAAAGCTATTTTTTTGTGAATAGATACTAAGAATGGATTTTTTTATATTTTTACGCAATCGTTTTCGTAAATCATCTTATAAGTTCGTTTCTAATCAAATGAATGGGCTTACAACGTGAAATGAACTGAATAGACAATTAAAGCAAATGGATTTGTTCTGTAAAGCAAGATATTTTAAAGCTAACGAAACAGGTCATTTGAAAAAGCCTGATTTATAGGTTATATATGCTTTGATTCGCAAACGTTTGCGTTGAGTTAAGAAGATCTGGAAAGCTATTATTTAATAATTTTCATCTGTTCCAGAGGTGGGTTTTGCCGATGGACCGGGACATACGGAACAGATCATACAAATATTAGAATATGATACGAAAAGTAAATTTGCAAAAAGAACTCATCAAGGATGTCGACGAATTTTCTGTGTTAACCAGGAACGCACTGATCAATGCTGGAATTGTGAAAGTACCAGATCTATCATTCCTGCACCCTAAAGACTTAAATGTAATTAAAGGTATTGGTGCCCAGGGCAGGAAAACTGTCCTTGATTTTTGTGCAAGAAAGTCCATCGTTTTTAATACAGTGAGTTACCTGATCAAGGGTAAAAACTGGAGATAGGTATTCGTAATTATTGGGATACCAGAACCTATTGATCAAACAACTGACTTTCTTGCTTTGCGATAAGCCGATGGACTGGCTCCTTTGTACTTTTTAAAAATTCTGTTCAGATGGCTTTCGTCTGTAAAATTGAATTCCCTTGCAATTTCACCAATACGAAATTCACTATGCAACAGCCTGTTTTCTATCAGCTTTAATTTATACTGGGTCACATAGTCCTGCAGCGTCTCATTGGCATGCTTTTTAAAATAGCGCCCCAAATAAGATTCTGAGATCCCAAAAGAAGCACCTAAGTGTTCAGCAGTGAGCTTTTCGGGCGTATAAATATTACTCTGTATGTATTCCAAAATATCAAGAGCCTTTTCTTCCGACTGCTCGTTAATTTTTTCGGGTAGAGATTTTGCAATATTTCTGGCCACGACTACAATTAGTGTATTAACCAGCTGGCGAATCAATTCTTTATTATACAGATCCCTGTTAACATATTCCCGTATAATCGCATTGACCATGGGTTCTACCAATGTTTTATCCACCTGATTTTTTAGTATGCAGCCGGGCTGATGATTGGCATGCTGCAATATAAACTCCAGTTTTTGGATATTGTCTTGTGGCAAGACATTGTTCCTGATATAAATATTATTAAACCGAATGAACAGAAACTGGGTGGTTTCTTCAATGTCAAAAGAGTGGCAGTCATCTGGTGTAATCAAAAATAGATGCCCTCTGTGATAAGGAAATTTGTTTTTATTAATACATTGTTGTCCGGTACCAGAAACAATGTAAACCAATTCAAAGAAAGTATGTTCATGGGCCTTTTTAGGACATTCATTTAGCTCTTTAAAAACGATTTCAAAGGGTTCGTATAAACTTTCCTTATGCATGGTGTAAAATTACTGATTTAACGAACAGATGTACAAACAAATTTGTAAAATCACCACTAATTTTGACGTATAAAACAGAAACAATGAAAGCAATTATTTTAAAAGAATTTGGATCTACAGATCAATTACAACGACAAGAACTGCAGATCCCGGAAATAAAAGATCAGGAAGTATTGATAAAAGTTAAAGCCATCAGCATTAATCCTGTGGATATAAAAACCCGAGAAGGAAAAGGAGCTGCCGGAAAGATCAAAGATGAAAACCCAATGATCCTTGGCTGGGATATTTCCGGAATTGTGGAGGTGTCCAGATCTGAAGAATTTAAAGCTGGTGATGAAGTATTTGGAATGGTCAACTTTCCGGGCCATGGTAAAGCCTATGCAGAATATGTGGCTGCACCTGCAAATCAACTGGCTTTAAAGCCAAAGCAGACCAGTCATACGGATGCCGCAGCAGCTACACTAGCCGCCTTAACGGCCTGGCAGGTGCTGGTAGATCATGCTAAGATTAAAGCAGGAGACCGTGTGTTGATCCATGCAGCAGCAGGGGGAGTTGGGCATTATGCCGTTCAGATTGCCAAACACCTTGGTGCCTATGTTATCGGAACATCCTCTGCGGCAAAAAAACAATTTGTACTGAGCCTGGGTGCCGATGAATATATTGATTATACAGCAGGTCCTTTGGAGCAATTTACAGGTAATATTGACTTTGTACTGGATACCATAGGTGGCGAAAATATTGACAAATCTTTAAAAGTGATCAAAAAAGGTGGCACCATCATCAGCATTCCCTCCGGACTGAGAGAAGCTGTCGCAGAAAAAGCAAAAGCAATGGGGATCAATGGCTATTTCACCATGGTGGAATCAAGCGGACACAACATGCAGCAGATTGCCAGACTGCTTGAAAATGGAGCACTGAAGTCTCATGTTTCTCAGCTCTTTGATTTTGAACAAATGGCAGATGCACATCTTGCACTTGAAACAGGCAGAACACAAGGGAAAATTGTAATTACTGTCAACGCCATCTAATCATGTCTTAACAGACGCGTCAAAACATTAGTTTATTCATGTTTTAACGCGTCTGCCGGATTAGAAGCCGCAATCTTAAAGGTTTGAATACTGATGGTTAATAAAGTAATCAGTAATGATATAGAGGCCGCTAGAAAAAATGGCCATACAGAGACCGCAATCCTGTAGTCATATTTCTGGAGCCAGTTCGTTGAAAAGATATAGGCTACAGGGAAGGCAATCAGATTAGAATACAATATAAGCTTAATAAAGTCTCTGTTGAGCAGCATCAGGATGTTTTTCATATCAGCGCCAAGGACCTTTCTGATACTAATTTCCTTTTTGCGCTGTTCAGCAATATATAAAACCAGTCCTAATAAGCCCAGGCAGGAAATGAAGATCGCAAAACCGCCAAACAGATTGGACAAAACACCCATGGTTCTTTCGTTGCTGAACTTATCTGCCATATTTTGATCGATGAACTGAATGTCGGTAGGGTAGGCCGGATTGATGGCTGCGCCAATATCACGAATTTTCTGAATAGAGCGGCTGAGATTTTGTGTCGGGTTGAGCCTGAAAAGCATCACATTGGTTTCCTTATAGGCGGAGAAAAATAGTGTTGGAGAAACCTTAAATGCAGTAGACTCGTAATTGTAATCTTTCACCACACCAATTACCGTAAAAACGGCTTTATCCCATCTGATCCGGGTACCTAGAGGTTGCTTAAGCCTCATGGCCTTTACTGTGCTTTCATTCAGAATAACCGCTGAAGAATCCATGGCAAATTTTTCGGAGAAATCTCTGCCCAATAACATTTTGGCACCAATGGTCTTCATGAAGTTGAAACCGGTAGCCCTATAGTTCATAACAATAATTTCATCCGCGAATTTGCCTGGCCATTCAAATGCCGAGGAGTTGTCTCCGCCATTGGTTAAACCATTAGACATCTCCGTTGCAGAACTGATCACTCCGGCCTTAAGTAATTCTGCTTTAAAAAGTTCCGCTTTTGAACGTGTTTTTAATGATCCTGAGCGCTCTACCTGTACCAGGTTGTTCTGATCAAAGCCCAGGGGTTTTTGCTCAATAAAATGGATTTGATTATAAATAATAATGGCTGAAATGATCATACAAATAGAGAATCCAAATTGTAAAACAACCAATATCCTTCGTAAAGGTAATGAGGAGCGGCCTGCACCATTAAAGCCTTTCAATACCTTTACCGGAACAAAAGAGGATAAATAGAAAGCCGGATAACTACCTGCTACAAAACCAGTGAACAGCAGAAGCAACAGCAAGGTTGCCCAGAGTGTAATCGAACTGTAGGAGATCAGCATTTGTATATCCAGGAGGTTATTGAAGTAAGGTAAAGCTGCCTCGGTAAGTACAAAAGCAATTCCTATAGCTAAAAAAGAAAGAAGTAAGGATTCCGCAAAAAACTGAAGTGCAATGGAACGTCTCGATGAGCCCAGCGTTTTACGCACGCCAACCTCTCTTGCCCGTTTTTCAGAACGCGCCGTACTGAGGTTCATGTAATTGATACAGGCAATTAACAAAACACAGAAGGCAAGGAAAAGAAACAATTTAACCTGATCTATCTTTCCTCCGGTAGCTCTCCCGTTTTCAAAGTTATCATATAAATGACTCTTTTTAAGTGGAAACAAAAAAGCTTCCGCCTTGCTTTTGGGCTGATGAGTAGAAATCATTTTACGAATCTGTGCATCTGCCGCTTTAAAATCATCAGGATTTTTTAACTGGATCACCGTATTGCAAAAACCGCTGCCCCAGTCGGTACCTGCAAGCCAGGGAGATTCCTGTTCCAACAAAGCCCAGGTTAACAATACATCAAATTTATAAGTCTGGTTTTTAGGTGGATCGGCAATCACCGCAGTAACATGGAGATATTTCCGGTTGTCCAGTTTAAGACTCTTTCCTATCGGATCAGTAGTTCCGAACAGGCTTTTAGCTGTAGATTCAGTGATCAGAATCGCATTAGGGTCAGTTAAGGCCGTTGCAGGATTTCCTTTAATAAAACGATAATCCAGGATTTTCAGGAAAGAAGGATCAACAAAATAAACATTCCTTTTATAGGAATTTTGCCCATAGTTAAACAGGATTCCCCACCGTCTCGCAATTCGGCTGGCAAATTCCACCTGAGGGATGTTCTGTACCGAACTAGGGCCTAATAGCTGCGGAAGTGCATCGCTAGTAGCGCCGTAAGTAAGTGTTTCTCCACTTGCTTTATAGTTTTTGCAAACAGCATAAATACGGTCTATATTTCTGAACTGTTTGTCATAACTCCATTCATAATTTACATATAACAGGAGCATTAAACAGCAGGTCATTCCGATAGCCAGCCCACCAATATTGATGAGGGAAAATCCTTTATATTTTAAAAGATTACGGAAAGCTATTTTTAGATTAAAGATGAGCATTGGTCAATTTTTTCTGCAAGCTGTCGAAAGTACGTGCCAAAACAAAAATACGCTTCAAAGCTTTGCTCGTAAAGGTCTATATTTTCTTTGCTGTTCATAAATGTACATGCTAATGTTCATTTATGAACAATGCTTAAAGAGGTTATGAGCCTAAAGCTCTTGTATACCCTGGGAATTTATCTGGCACAAGGCTTGAATGAAGATCGAAAACAACAGACATGCACAAATCCAATTTCCTGCTTATTCTTTCGATTCTTAGTTTTTCAGCCAGTACAAGTCTATATGCTCAAAAACTGGAAAATGTAGATATCTCCAAGGTAACGACCACCATCAACCGAACCATTAGTATGAATGTTGTAGAGAAGACGCATATTCTTTCGGTTAACCCTGGGCCTGGAGGTGGGATGATAATGATCAAGTATCCCACTTTTGAAAATGGAGAGATCCAATTTGAAGTCAAAGGGCAGGATGTCTATCAAAAAAGTTTTGTTGGCTTTGCGTTTCATATCAAAAATGAAAAGAACTATGAAGCCATTTATTTCCGCCCATTTAATTTCAGAACAACAGATGAACTGCGTAAAAAACATGCAGTCCAATACGTCTCGCTTCCAAATTACGACTGGGAAGTTTTAAGAGATCATCATCCGCTCGAATATGAGCAGCCCATTGGCGAAAACCTTGATCCAAATGACTGGTTTAAGGTAAGGATTAAAGTTGAAGGGGGTAAAATCAGCGTATTTACCAACGATCAGACACGGCCTTGTTTAGAAGTCACCTCCTTAGGAGATCTGAAATCGGGGAAAATAGGTTTTTTTACAGGTGATGACTCCCCGGGGATTTTCAGGAATCTTAAAATTTCCAGAAAATAAGACTATACAGTTCCAATTTCTTGTAAATAAACGTTCAGGTCTTCTTCTTTGTCTAAACCCAGCTTTTGTTTGATCCTGTATTTGCTCATCCGAACGCTTTTGGCTTCGATATGCATCATCTGGGCAATTTGCCGGGTATCCATTTTAAGATAAATGTATGCGCAAAGCTTTAGGTCCAGTGCACTAAGCTTCTTACCCGCTTTGTGGTTGATCAGGCTGAAAAAATCGGGATGAACCTTCTGGATCTGCATTTTAGCATCTTCAAAATCACTGTCCAGCACCATTTCTTCCTTCCAGAGCTTTTGCATATTGACAGGGTCTCCGTCATTGAGTCTTTCCTTTATCTGAAGCAGCATCTGGTTTTTATGTTCCAATTGTAACACATTAGCCATAGCTTCCTTCTTTAACTGCAGCTGCTGGGCCTCCAGCAACTGCTGCTCTACTTTTAGCCTTGCCTGTTCTTCCTGTTCCAGTTTGACCTTAAGTGCAGAATCCTCCTTTTCCAGATCAAGCTGTTTTTCCAGTTGTAAGGAATAACGCAATTTGAAGTGATAAGACCGGAACATAAACAATAAGCCAAAGAAAGAAATCACCGCTACACAACCATACAAATAGTTTTGCCGTTTATGGCTCAGCTCTCTTTCTTTAAGCAGGTTCATCTCATTGTTTTTTTTTTCGGTTTCGTATTGTATTTCCAGTTTCTGTGCATTTAAAGCTTGTTTTTCATTAAAGCTCTTTAGTGTATAAGTAGTGATCTCTTTCTGAAAATCTATGGCCTTTTTAAGATCACCCTTCTTTTCATAAAAATCAGCTAAAGCCTGCACTACATTCAGCATGGTATAATAATAAATAGGTTTCCCAGTTTTTATAACTTCATATGCCTGTAATAAATATGCTTCCTGCTGACCATAATCTGCAGCCCGTTTTGCATATTCACTCAATATACCTAAACCACTGGCCAATATTTCCTGGCTGTTATCCATACCCTTTAAAACCGATATGGCCGTATTGGCATAATGCATGGCCTGGTCTTTTGCCTGTAGGTCAGTTGGAGAAAAGTATCTGAGGTAGAAGCTTGCAATATCAACACAAGCTATCGCATAAGTATGATTGGCCACATGACCGGGATATTGATGATAAAGCATTTCCGATTTTTTAAGATAAAACAGAACGCTATCCAGCTCGGTCTTGTTTTTGGAAGCATTGTAGTTGTATTCATGGGCAACAGATAATGCCGTGTAACAATTACTTAAATGATTATAATCGGTGGTTAGAAGCACATTTTCAGTAGCTTTTGAAGCATATAAATTTGCTTTTGCTTCATTGTTCCAGCCGGAATAAACGGCATACAGCCTGTAATATATTTTGGACGCGATATAAGGATCCGATTTTTTTTCCAGTTGTTTTAAGGCAAGACCGCAGAATTTCACCACATTTTGTGCATCGTCTAAAATTTTGTAAACCAGGACCTGTGCATAATATGCATAGGCCATTGCGACAGGATCATTGGCTTTTTTAGCAAATGTTAATGTAGAATCGCTGGTTCGTTTTGCCGATGAAAGTTGTCTGGCAGAGGTTCTGATATTGACCAGTAGCGTATAGGCCTTTACCGCATCAATATAATCTTTTTTCCGTAAAGCAATCCTGGCACTTTCACCGGCCTTGCGCTCCGCAAGTGCATAGTTCTTATCGGTTCTGTATATTTCGGCCAGCTGGTTTAACAAGGCAGGTTTTTCTTTTTCGCCGAGGGAAGGATTCTCCAAAACAGCAGTCAGGCTGTCCGTTAACTCCGTTTGGGCAAAGCCAATCAAGGGTATCGTGAGGCAAAGCAGAACAGAAAACAGGTAGATTAAGTATTTCATAAGTTCTCAAATTTAATTATAAATTGATAAGAGCCTGTGCAATATGGATAAAAATGTAATCTTGTAATTTGTTGTTTATGAATTGTTTATGGGGTGTGTAGACA
>NZ_QAIL01000305.1 GCF_003061025.1 Pedobacter sp. HMWF019
TTACAGATCAACCTTTATTTTATATTGCTTTAGTGGCTATTATTGTAGGATCACAGTTGTTTTTAACTGGTTTTGTTGCCGAACTCGTGACTCGCAATGCACCTGAACGTAATCAGT
This sequence comes from Pedobacter sp. HMWF019, assembly GCF_003061025.1. Classification (GTDB taxonomy): domain Bacteria; phylum Bacteroidota; class Bacteroidia; order Sphingobacteriales; family Sphingobacteriaceae; genus Pedobacter. The sequence continues at coordinate 118 of NZ_QAIL01000305.1, forward strand.
ATCTGATAGAAAAGGAGATAAATTAAAGGATGTTTTTTTCTATTATAATTCCCTTATATAATCGGCCCCAGGAAATAGACGAATTACTGGCTACACTCACCAAACAGACTTACATGCAGTTTGAAGTGCTGGTGGTTGAAGATGGCTCTGTTCATGATGCGAAAGAGGTTGTTGCAAAATATAAGGACCGGCTGGATGTTCATTACTTCTTTAAACAGAATGCCGGACAGGGCTTTGCCAGGAACTATGGTTTTGAACAGGCAAGGGGGGATTATTTTATCATCTTTGATTCAGATTGCCTTATTCCTGCAGATTACCTGGAAATCGTAAGAGATTATCTGTTTGAGCATAAACTGGATGCATATGGTGGTCCTGATGCAGCACACAGCAGTTTTAGTCCGGTACAAAAGGCGATCAGTTATGCCATGACCTCTCCTTTTACGACGGGTGGAATCCGTGGTAATAAAAAGCATGTAGGACAATTTCATCCGCGCAGTTTCAATATGGGGGTTTCGCGTGAGGTTTGGGAAAAGGTAGGTGGTTTTATTTTAACCCGGCTGGGGGAGGATATTGAATACAGTATCCGTATTCACGAGAGTGGATTTAAGATCGGGCTGATTCCTGCCGCGAAGGTGTACCACAAGAGAAGGACTAGTTTTTCGCAGTTTTATAAGCAGCTGCATTTCTTTGGCAGGGCCAGGATCAATATTTATAAGCATTTCCCTTCAGAACTGAAACTGATCCATTTTTTTCCGGCTGCTTTTACAGTTGGTTTTATGCTAACTTTGTTATTGAACATATTGTATCTGCCTTTGGCGTATATTTGTAATACAGTGTTGCTGATCATATTTGCAATGATTTTTTTTCATGCCTGGAGTGTGACTAAATCTGTTAAAGTTGCATTTTTGAGTATTATTGCATCTTTTATACAGCTTTTTGCTTACGGCATGGGTTTTATACAGGATTTTGTTAAAAGAGTAGTATTGAAACAATCATGATAGAATTTTTAAAAGAAAGCACCTTTACGGTGAACGAGGTGATTGGTAAAGCCTGGACACTAACGAAAAGGAATTACTTTTCCATTGCCACTTTATGCTTTTTAATGTTTTTGACTTCTAATGCCTCGGGTTTGATGGCTTTTTTCCTCAAAGACGTGAGCAAAGGTCTGAATATTTTCATGGCTGCACTTTTTGTGATGCTGTATTTTACCCTTAATTTATCCCTGCTAAAGTATATTTTTCACTTGCTTGATGATGAAGAACATGATGTGAGCATTGTGAGTACATTGCCTACCCGGCAGCAGATCATCCGGTTTTTAATTGCAATGTGTTATTTTATGTTTTGCATTGTTGGGGTATATTCAGTGGTGGCCTTGGTTGGCTTTCCTTTTATCTATACAGGTATAAAGATGTCTGTGGTGACGAATATTGCTATTTCTGTTGGAACAGTAGCTATTTTTATTACCTGGATACGGATCTCTTTTTTTCCTTTTTTTATCATTGACAAGAATCAGCCACCTTTTGGCTCTATTAAATTTAGTTTGGCCATTACAAAAGGAAATTTTACGAAAATTCTCTTGCTATTGCTTGTTTTGGGTGGGTTTTATATTTTGTATCTGCTGGTGAGTTACATGCAATGGCCGATTGTGTCTTTCCTGATTAATATTTTAAGTTCTTTTATTATTGTGCCTTTATCTAACGTTGCTTTGACTATTGCCTACCGGAAAATGATGAGCGAGTATAAAGGTGATGAGCATCCTGATATTATTCACAACATTGTTTAGACGGGATTTATGGGATTAAAAGCAGCGTTGAGCAAACCTTTTGCAGCTTTTGTGGTAAAAGGGATTGACAAGTGGAAGAAGAATGCAGTGAAAGCACAGCAGGAAACCCTTAAAAATCTGATTGCTTCGGCAAAACAAACTTCTTTTGGAAAGGACCATCATTTTGCTTTGGTCAAAAATTATGAGGATTTTAAGAAACAGGTTCCGGTTAGGGATTATGAGGGATTAAAAAATTATATTGATAGAGTTGTTGCCGGGGAAACGGATGTAATGTGGAAGGGAAAACCGGAGTATTTTGCAAAGACTTCGGGCACAACTTCGGGGGCAAAATATATTCCTATTTCTAAAGACTCTATGCCGGAACATATTAAAGCGGCAAGAAATGCTTTACTTACCTATATTCATGAAACTGGAAATGCAGATTTTGTGAATGGAAAAATGATTTTTTTACAGGGCAGCCCTGTAATGTCTAAGAAAAATGGAATTAAAGTTGGCCGCTTATCTGGTATTGTGGCCAATCTGGTTCCTGCCTATTTACAGAAAAACCGTTTGCCTTCTTACGCTACTAATTGTATTGAAGACTGGGAAGTAAAGGTCGATGCAATTGTTGATGAAACGATTGAACAGGATATGACGGTAATTTCTGGAATACCTCCCTGGGTACAAATGTATTTTGACCGGTTGACCGAGAAATCAGGAGGACGAAAGATCAAGGACATCTTCCCTAATTTTAAACTCTTTGTTTATGGAGGAGTTAATTATGAACCTTACCGGGCTAAAATTGAAACAAGTATTGGCCGGAGGATAGATTCTATTGAGACTTATCCTGCATCGGAAGGTTTTATTGCTTATCAGGATAGTCAAAAGGAAAAGGGATTACTTTTGCTCGCTGATGCGGGTATCTTTTATGAATTTATCCCAGCAGATGAATTTTATAATGACAATCCTACCCGCCTGAGTCTTGGCGAAATTGAGCTTGATGTAAATTATGCATTGATTTTAAATACCAATGCAGGTTTATGGGGATATAGTATTGGAGATACGGTGAAATTTGTATCTAAAGATCCATACCGGATTATGGTGACAGGTAGGATTAAGCATTTCATCTCCGCATTTGGAGAGCATGTTATTGGCGAAGAAGTGGAACATGCTTTAATGAGCGTAGCCAATGCAGAGGAAGTTGAAATTACGGAATTCACGGTTGCCCCACAGGTGGTGGATCCAGAAGGTGGGTTGCCTTATCATGAGTGGTTTATAGAGTTTGGAAAGTCTCCTGCAGATCTGGTTGCTTTTAGCAGAAAGGTAGATGAAGCTTTGCAAAAGAAAAATATTTATTACTTTGACCTCATTGAAGGGAAAATTTTACAGCCGTTGATTATTCGTCCTTTGGAGAAAGAGGCCTTTGTGAGTTATATGAGGGCAGAGGGGAAGCTGGGTGGACAAAATAAAGTTCCCCGTTTGGCAAATGACAGAAAGATTGCGGATAGTTTGAGTAATTTTACGATTAAATAACATCGTCTTTGCAGACGTTGAAGGAGAAAAAGCTTTTGGCGATTAAAAAAAATATAAGCATACTGGGCTCAACGGGCTCTGTTGGTACACAAGCGCTGGAAGTAGTGAAGGCAAATCCGGAACGATACCAGGTTACAGCACTTACGGCTCAGTCTAATGACATTTTATTAGTTCAGCAGGCAATGGAATTTATGCCCGAACTGGTGGTCATCTCTGACCAGGGAAAGTATGAAAGCGTAAAGAAAGGGCTTTCAGGGACTGGGATAAAAGTTCTTGCCGGAGAATCTGGCTTATGTGAAGCTGCAGCTTTGTCATCCAGTGATTTGGTTCTGACTGCTGTAGTTGGGTCTGCGGGTTTAAAGCCAACGATCGCGGCTATTGAGGCGGGAAAAGACATTGGTTTGGCCAATAAGGAGACTTTGGTGGTGGCGGGTGAACTGATCACAGAACTGGCCAGAAAACAGGGTGTTAAGATCATTCCGGTAGATTCTGAGCATTCTGCAATTTTCCAGTGCCTGGTCGGTGAAGCATCCGATGCGGTAGAAAAGATTTATCTGACGGCTTCAGGAGGGCCTTTCCGGGGAAAAGACCGCGCATTTCTGGCAGGAGTAACTAAGGCACAGGCGCTGAAACATCCCAATTGGGTGATGGGTGCAAAAATCACAATTGATTCTGCATCTATGATGAATAAAGGCTTGGAAGTGATTGAAGCAAGGTGGCTGTTTGATTTAAATGTTGATCAGATTGATGTAGTTGTACATCCGCAGTCTATAGTTCATTCCATTGCGCAATTTAAAGATGGATCTATGAAAGCACAGATGGGTTTACCGGACATGAAGCTGCCGATTCATTATGCGCTGGCCTATCCGAATAGGGTGCAGAGCCAATTTCCGCGTTTTAATTTTATGGATTATCCTGAGTTGAATTTTTTTCCTCCGGATTATTTGAATTTCAGAAACCTTGACCTGGCATTTCGTGCTTTAAAAAAAGGTGGTAATATGCCTTGTATTGTAAATGCGGCAAATGAGGTTGTTGTAAATGCCTTTTTACAGGACAAAGTAGGTTTCCTGGAAATGAGTGATATTATTGAACGTTGTATGGAGGATATGCCTTTTGTTGGTCAGCCGGGACTGAATAATTATTTAGAAACCGATCAGCATACGCGTATATTTGCCCACCAACTCGTAACAAAGTAATTTTTATTGATCTAATTATAAAAACATTAAAATAATATATGAACGGACTGATTATGGCTGCCCAGTTATTGCTGGGATTATCGATACTGGTAATATTACACGAATTAGGACATTTCTTGGCAGCACGTGCTTTTGGGATTAAAGTAGAAAAGTTCTATTTGTTTTTCGATGCCTGGGGTGTAAAGCTATTTAGCATTAAACGCGGAGATTGTGAATATGGAATTGGCTGGCTGCCTTTAGGTGGTTATGTTAAGATTTCGGGGATGATTGATGAATCTATGGATACGGAGCAGATGGAGCAGCCGGTGCAGCCCTGGGAATTCAGGTCTAAACCTGCATGGCAACGCCTGATCGTGATGCTTGGTGGGGTTGTGGTGAACATTATTGTGGGGATTTTTATCTTCTGGATGCTGACATTTAAATATGGAGAGACCTATGTTCCAAATAATTCTGTTCAAAATGGAATTAATCCTGGAGTGATTGGTAAAGAAATTGGTTTACAAAAGGGAGACCGTGTAATTGCGGTAAATGGAAATAAAGTATTGCGTTTTGATGAGCTGATTAGCCCAAAAGTATTGCTTGGCAATACGAATTTGACAGTGATCAGAGAAGGGAAAACAATTGATATTAAAGTTCCTGATAATATCTTGAATAAAGTTTCTGATCTGGGGATCGAAGAGTTCATTGCGAGAGAGCCTTTGTTAACTTCTACAATTGATAGCGTAATGACAGGAAAACCTGCTTCTAAAGCGGGTGCACATAAAGGAGACCGTATTACCGCTATCAATAGTGTGCCTGTAAAATACAATGTTGATGTGATCCAGGAAGTGAAAAAACTGAAAGGTAAGGAGATGGTATTTACAGTAAACCGTGCCGGACAGAGTTTGAACCTGAATTTACCGGCAGATACAGCTGGTTCTGTTGGTATTGGATTTAATATTCATGAAATTAAGATAGAAACAATTCATTATGGCTTTTTTCAGGCTTTACCTATAGGTGCTGAGCAGGCTTGGGTACAGTTTAGTACGAATGCTAAAGGTATCTGGAAAGTGATTACGGGTAAAGTTAAAGCAACAAAGGCATTTTCAGGTCCTGTAGAGATTGCGCGTAAGGTTTATGGAGGTCAGTGGATCTGGGAAAGGTTCTGGGCTTCTACGGCTTTTATTTCTATTGCTTTGGCTTTTATGAATCTATTGCCTATTCCTGCATTGGATGGCGGGCATGTTGTTTTTCTGATCATTGAAATGATCAAAGGCAAACCGCTTGGTGATAAATTTATGGAACGTGCCCAGATTGTAGGTTTTGTTCTTCTGCTTTCCCTGATGGTTTTTGTGTTGGGGAACGATATATTTAAAGCTTTTATTAAATAGATAGTTATATGGACTATTTTGAGCTGTATGGCTT
>NZ_QAIL01000306.1 GCF_003061025.1 Pedobacter sp. HMWF019
GTTAATACATTCGTCTGTTATTTTAATAGCCATGTCTTCGTGTATATCTATTGCTAAGTTTAACTTTGCAATGCAAATATAACACTTATACTTTAATTTTAGTTTCATTATGTCGAGCCTAACCGCAGAAAAATTAATTATTGCATTCAAAAAACTTAGCCTGTTCCTTGATCAGCCGGATGATAAGTTCAAAAATCTGATTTTATCTTCTTCAAATAACAATGCATGGTTTACGCAAGCAGAAGTAGAAAGAGCCATTTCTTCCCTGCATTTTATGCTCTCTGGTGATGATCTTGAAAAATGGTTCGAGGGCATTAAGCTCAGCAGATCGCCTAAAAAAATCGGATTAATCTTGGCTGGAAATATTCCAATGGTAGGTTTCCATGATGTACTTTGTGTTTTGGCAACAGGAAATATTGCGCTCTTAAAACTGTCCTCCTCGGATGACAAACTCCTTCCGGCCTTGCTGGCGGAGCTGGTCCGTATAGAGCCCCTGCTGTCTGATCACATCATTTATACCGAACGCTTAAAAGATTTTGATGCCATCATTGCGACCGGAAGTAACAATACCTCCAGATATTTTGAATACTATTTTGGCAAAGTACCTCACATCATCCGCAAAAACAGGAACAGTGTTGCGGTATTGACCGGAGCAGAAAGCACAGTAGAAATCGAAGCCCTGGGGCATGACATCTTTGATTATTTTGGTCTGGGCTGCCGGAATGTTTCAAAGATTTACCTGCCGGAAGGTTATGAGATTAAACATTTCTTTGAACCACTGGAAGTATTTCAACCTATTTTTAATCACTTTAAGTATAACAACAATTACGATTACAATAAATCCATCTACCTGGTTAATGCAGCAAAACATTTTGACAATGGGTTTCTGCTGTTAAAAGAAGATGCCAGCCTGCCCTCTCCCCTGGCGGTTTTGTATTTTGAGTACTATACAGATCTGAATACGGTAGAACAAACCCTGCGTCAACAGGAAGAACAAATCCAATGTGTAGTAAGTAAAGCGAACTTAGATCTGAATATTCCTGTGTTGGCTTTTGGGCAAAGCCAGGAGCCAAGACTCTGGGACTATGCGGATAATGTCAATACGATTGAATTTTTAAACGGCCTGGATTAAGATAATATATTTATATTGCTCTTCAATTAAATCCAGTGGAGCTGCTTAAAAAGTCTTTTATAGTATTTTGTTTGATATGGGCGATACAACAACAGAGTTTCGCCCAGCAAATTTGCACGGGCTCCTTTGGCGATCCGGTGATTAATATTGATTTTGGACGTGGCACCTCCAACTTTGGCCCTTCACTGGGTTCAAGTACTTCTTACCGTTATGTTGGTTTCGATCATCCGGAAGATGGAGAATATGCCATTGCAAAAAGCACCAATGGCATGCTTCCCAATGCCTGGTTTCAAATTCCCAATCATACCCCAAATGACCCGGATGGTTATATGATGATTGTGAATGCCAATTATGAGACTGGCATTTTCTATGAAGCAGAGGTCAACACCGATCTCTGTCCGAATACAACCTACCAGTTTGCAGCCTGGGTGATCAATTTATTAAAGTACGATGGCAGAAAACCGAGGCTTGTTTTTTCCATCCTGACCACAGACAACCAGGTACTGGGTTCTAAAGATACCGGAGACATTCCGGAAGGAACTGCAACAGACTGGAAGCAATACTCACTTGAATTTACTACTCCAGCCAATGTAAACAGGATTAAAATCAGAATTGCCAATAACGGACCAGGAGGAGGAGGTAATGACATCGCATTAGATGACATTACGTTCAGGGCATGTGGTCCGGAAATTAATACATCAATTAATAATGAGCCTGGTACAGCGACAGAGACGATTTGCGAACATCAAACGACCGACATCCATTTTTCAGCAACTGTAAACGGGCCTGCAACGGCGACTTACATCTGGCAGAAAAATGAAGGCTCAGGCTGGGTTGATCTTGCGGGTGAAACCGGGCAAAACCTTACTGTTCATTTTGCGAATGCAGTTAAAGGAACCTATCAGTATCGTTTAGCGCTTGCGGCAAATCAGGCAAGTTCTGCGAGTTGCAGAACAGCCTCGGCTCCTTTAACTGTGCAGGTTAATCCTTTACCGGTTCCTGTGGTAGAGCCTGTACTTAAATTTTGTCCGGGAGAGAATATTGTTCTCAACGTAACTGGGGTTACTGGTACTTATCTATGGTCAGGGCCTAATCACTTCAGTTCTACAGCACAATCACCGGTTATTCCTGCTGCCACTAGCCAGATGGCCGGAGTTTATACTGTAGAAGTTGCCACAGGCTCTTGCTCTTCTTTCGCAAGCACACAAGTGGAGATTCTGGCTCCGCCGGCAGCTACTGTAGACAATCCCCACCCCATCATCTGTCAGGGTACAGAAACCACACTGCAGGCTCATGGAGGCAGTGTGTACAGCTGGTCTCCTGCACTGGGTTTATCAAATCCTGCCATTTCAAATCCGATAGCCAAACCCGATGTAACCACCCTTTACACCGTTAGTGTATCCGACGGAGCCTGTGTCAGTACCGCGCAAGTGCTGGTTACCGTATTGGACAAAGTTGTGGCAGATGCAGGTCCTGATCAAAAAATACGGAAAGGACAATCGGTTCAAATTAATGGAAAAGTAAGCGGCGACCAGGTAAGATACCTATGGACACCTTCAACCGGACTTGATAATCCGGAAAAATTACAACCTGTAGCGACTCCTGAACACGATATGACCTATACCCTGCAAGCCACCTCAGATGCGGGCTGTTTAGGCTCGGTTTCGAGTGTATTTGTCCGGGTACTGGAAAAAATTGTCATCCCAAATGCATTCAGCCCAAATGGCGACAATATTAATGATGTGTGGTACATCGAAGCTCTGGAAACCTATCCAAAGGCAGAACTTAAAGTGGTAGACCGTTATGGAAACCTGGTTTTTGAAGGAACTAAAACACCTTGGGATGGAAGATACAAGGGCAATGATGTTCCTGCAGGTGTGTATTTCTATATATTGAACCTGAACGAAGAAGGAAAACGATTCAGCGGTTCAATAATGATTATACGTTGATTCTGTTTTTATCATTTTGAAATACTATTTTTGAACAATGTATGTTATCAAAGTAAAAGGCATTGCCAAAATCCCGGATTATGTGCAATTAAGAGATGAGAAATTCACTTTACTGGCATACTTCAGGGTAGACAGGCCGGATAAATCCCTGGATAAACTGGGTCTGGGCGACAAGTTGCCTTACATTATGAATATAATTAAAGATTTGCCTTTTGGACAAATCGCCAAACTAGATATTTAAGCATGACAGGAAACGCAGTTATAAATTTAAAGAATGTAGATGTTTTTCAACAAAAACACCTGGTTTTATCTAATGTGAACTTAAACGTTGATAAAGGCGAGTTTGTATTTTTGATTGGACAGACGGGTTCGGGTAAAAGTAGTTTACTGAAGATCATTTATGGTGACCTTCACATTGGCAATGGAGAAGGACAAGTAGCAGGTTTTGACCTGAAAAACCTTGCTGAAAGGGATGTTCCTTATCTAAGAAGAAAACTTGGGATTGTTTTCCAGGATTTTCAGTTGCTTACAGACAGAACCATTGAAAAGAACCTGGAATTTGTGTTAAAATCTACTGGCTGGACAGATAAGAACCTGATTCAGGAACGTATTAAGGATGTACTGGATAAAGTAGGCTTACGCTCAAAAATCAAAAAGATGCCTCATGAAATCTCAGGAGGTGAACAGCAACGTATTGTGATTGCCCGGGCTTTATTAAACAACCCGGAGATCATTCTGGCAGATGAACCCACAGGGAACCTTGACCCGGACACTTCTGAAGAAATTGTAATGCTCCTGAAGCAAATCAGCCAAAGTGGTACGGCTGTATTAATGGCAACCCATGATTATCACATCATCCGTACTCTACCTTCCAGGATCATTAAATGTGAGGGTGGAATAGTCCACGAAGATGCCACAATAGCTTAATATTTCTGACAAAAAATTCCTTTTTCAGCCATTCTGTACAGTACATTTCAAATTAAACTGACAGCATGGCTGAAATATCCTGTTGGCAAAGCTTTTGAGTTTACCACCAAAAATTCTACTATACCATGTTTAGCAAGAAGAAGAACAACGATAACGAAAATCCAATCGCGGATAAAGCTGCTGAAGGGCAGTTGAACAGCGAGCTGTCTAACGAAGAAAACAATACCGCCGGTGAAACTGCTGCAGAACCTGTTGCTGAACTTTCAGCAGAAGAGAAGCTGAAGGAGGAAAATGCGGCATTAAATGATAAATACCTGCGCTTATTTGCAGAATTTGACAATTTTAAACGCCGTACACAAAAAGAACGTGTAGAACTTTTACAGACTGCGGGTAAAGATGTAGTGATTTCTTTATTACCAGTACTGGATGATTTCGACCGTGCAAACAAGGCGATGGAAAATGCGTCTGACGTTGCGGCAGTTCGGGAAGGTGTGCAACTGGTACACAGCAAATTAAAAGGTATTCTGGCACAAAAAGGTTTAAAGGAAATGGAAAGCATCAATACGCCTTTCGATACCGATAACCATGAGGCCATCACGAAAATCCCTGCGCCTAGTGAGGAGCTGAAAGGGAAAGTTATAGATGAGTTAGAAAAAGGCTATACTTTAAATGACAAAGTAATTCGCTTTGCCAAAGTAGTAGTGGGTAGTTAATATTATGAGCAAGAGAGATTATTATGATGTGCTTGGGGTGAGTAAAAGCACCTCTACCGAAGAGATAAAAAAGGCTTACCGTAAGCTGGCTATTAAATATCACCCGGATAAGAATCCGGATGATAAATCTGCTGAAGAAAAATTTAAAGAAGCGGCAGAGGCTTACGAGGTTTTAAGTAATCCGGAGAAAAAACAACGTTATGATCATTACGGTCATGCCGGTGTGGGTGGTGCATCTGGTGGCGGCGGCTACGGAGGCGGCGGCATGAACATGGAAGATATTTTCAGCCAGTTTGGTGATATCTTCGGTGGCGGCGGCAGTCCTTTCGAAAGCTTCTTTGGTGGTGGCGGTGGCCAGTCACGTGGAGGCAGACGGGTTGCCAAAGGCTCTAATTTAAGAATTAAAGTTAAACTGACACTGGAGGAAATTGCCAATGGTGCAGAGAAAAAAATAAAAGTCAACAAACAGATTACTTGTAAAACTTGCGATGGAAGTGGTGCTAAAGACCGTTCATCTGTAAGCACTTGCAAAACTTGTGGCGGCAGTGGTTCAGTGCGCAGGGTGACCAATACCATTTTGGGCCAGATGCAAACAACTTCTACCTGTCCTACTTGTAATGGTTCTGGTTCTCAGATCACTTCTAAATGTACTTCCTGCCATGGCGAGGGTACAGTTCGTGGTGAAGAGACGATTACGATCAATATACCTGCTGGTGTAAGTGATGGTATGCAACTCAGCATGAGTGGCAAAGGGAATGCAGCACCGAATGGTGGTATTCCTGGTGATTTGATCATTCTGATTGAAGAGCTGCCTCATGAGACTTTGAAACGTGAGGGAAATAACGTGGTTTACGATCTTCATGTGAGTATTGTTGATGCAGCTTTGGGTTACAGTGCTGAGGTGCCGACGATTGATGGTAAAGCGAAGATCAAGATTGAACCGGGCACGCAGAGTGGTAAATTGCTTCGTTTAAAGGGTAAGGGTATTCCTGAAATTAATTCTTATCACCGTGGTGATGAGATCATTCATGTAAACATCTGGACGCCGAAGGCATTGAGCAGTGAGGAAAGGGCGCTTTTAGAGAAATTGAGAG
>NZ_QAIL01000307.1 GCF_003061025.1 Pedobacter sp. HMWF019
GTTAAAACAGATTAGTGGAAATAGCCACTCGCCATTCCCGCTAATCTGTTTGGATCTAAACACCTTTGCCTTCAAATTTTTTGATCGCTTCCGGCGAAACTGGTGTAAAGAAATTGATCAGGTTTCCATCTGGGTCCCGAAACAAGAGAGACCGATTTCCCCAGGGCATTGTAGTTGGCTTTTGTACAATATAAGGTTGAAGAAACCCCGCTAGCCTTTCGTATTCCTTATCCACATCTGTAACCTTAAATTCGATGATGACTGTACGGTTCTGAGCCGCTTTTGCAATACCATCGCCTCCAAAAAAATGTAAAGTTCTGGTACTGCCAATAGCTAGGGTTCCAAATGGCGTTTGAAGTTCTGCAAAGTCTTCTGTGTACTTTGTAAGTGGAGTCTCGGTTACATACTCGTAAAATGTCAATAAACGATCAATGTCTTCGGTAATGATTCTAATGGAAAGGAGATTCATGATTTCTTTATTTTGTTGAATACAAAGATTACATGGCCCACTGACAACCTTATGTCAGTGGCATAAACTTTCTATTTCTTACTTGGTCGTACTACTCGCAACACCTGCTATTTTAATAGCAAAAACCGGGCTGGAAGAATCTGTTTTTAATGCCGCAAAATGGGCTACATTCAAATTTGAGTTCGTTCCTTTTTCTGATACATAGTGGTCTGTGGATCTACAAAAAAGCTGCCCTTTTTCAAAGGCAGCTTTCTTATCATTCAGCTTCTTACTTCAGTGTAACTTCAGCCAGAACTGGAAAATGGTCTGATAAAAATTTTCCATGATAGGTATCGGTTAAAATTCCCCATCTGCTGGCGGTAAAACCCTTGGTTACAAAAATATGATCTATGATCTCGTAGCCACTATTTTCTTTACCCCACCCATTAAAGGAAGAATTGTTTACATAAGGATTCTTCACTTGTGTATAGGTATCTGTCAACACACCAGAGTTGGCAAGGGTCAAGTACCAATCGCTTTTCTGCCCACCATTTAAATCGCCTGTAAAAACAGCTGGTGTCTGGCCTGCGATTTCTTTGATTTTTTTAACTACAAGTTTGCCACTTTCTATACGGGCAATCTTTCCCTGGTGATCAAAATGGGCATTGAAATAATAGAATTTCTTGCCTGTTTTGATTTCTTGAAGCTGTACCCAGCTGCAGATCCGGTTACAGCAGGTAGCATCCCAACCCAAGCCTGGTTTATCTGGTGTTTCAGACAACCAGAAATCGCCTTTATTTAATAATTTAAATTTATCCTTTTTATAGAAAATAGCAGAATGCTCTCCTCCGTCGTTGCCATCATCGCGACCTAAACCGTAA
>NZ_QAIL01000308.1 GCF_003061025.1 Pedobacter sp. HMWF019
ATATGCGTCAACAACAACAAATTAAAGCTCAGGATAAAAAGAAATAATCTGAGTTTAATGTAATATTTTTAAAAGGTGCCCCAAAAAGGCACCTTTTCTTTTTTAATCTGCCGCTCTATTAATTATAATATTAATTTTGATCTGCAAATGATGATGCAGCCATTTAAAAAACACACAAATGAAATTTCGTAATGTATTATGCGCAGCACTACTGGTAGGCAGCAGTGTTTCTTTAAAAGCCCAAACCGACCCGGCAACATCCGGATCTCCGCGCTTTACTTTCTCTCCCGCCTATGAGTTCTTACGCTCCACCCACGGGAACTTCTTCAACGGCCCATCCCTTAAGATAAATTACAATTCCGCCTCCCGCTTTAAATTGGGACTGGGTATTGAATATTCCTCTTCAGCCGTACATCATGATAACGGCTATGTTCTTTATCACGTTAAATTTCTTCCTGTCTACGCCAACGTAAAATACGAACTGGCCAAAAAAGGAAAACTTATGCCTTATGCCGAAGCTTCTGCAGGTCTTTCTTTTACCCGGTATGATGAAGCTACCGATGAAGAACCACTTAAAACCACAAAAATTAAGGAAAACGGCCTATATCTATATGGCGGCCTTGGACTTCGTTATGAGGTATGTAAATGGTTTAAACCCTTTGTAGGAGTTGGTCTTAAAGGATTTCAGAACTCCTTCAACGACCTCGATGTTAACCCTCACGGCATTACTTTCCATATCGGTGTAAGTATATAGCCCTTAACTCATAAAATTATTCATTAATCCAGACCAGACTATGCAAAAAAAACTTACCCTTTTTTTCCTCCTAGCTGCCAGCGTTACTTATGCACAAAAAAGACCCCTTGATCATAACGTTTATGATACCTGGGAAAGCGTTGGGCCTAAACAGCTTTCTAATAATGGCCAATGGGCAGGCTTCAGTATTCTGCAGCAAGAAGGTGACGCAAGTTTATACTTCAGCAACCTGTTAAACAATAGCAAAAAAGTAATCCCCAGAGGTTCTGCTCTGAAATTCAGTACAGACTCTAAATTTGCTGCATTTTTAATCAAACCACAATTCAAAGAAACCAGACTGGCTAAAATCAAGAAGAAAAAACCAGAAGAGATGCCTAAAGACAGTTTAGGTTTAATTAACCTGAGCAATCTTGCCATTACCAAGGTACCCAGAGTTAAATCTTTCAGCTTTCCTGAAAACGGAGCCGCTTTAGTAGCCTACCAACTGGAAAAACCACTTGATACAGCGAAAAAAGTAAAAACAGATACAGAACAAAAAAAAGATGCTGTTGATTTCTTTGCAGAAGATGAAAAAGCAGATAAAGGTGCAAAGGAAGGATCAGAACTGATCTTCAAAAACCTGGCTACCGGTACAGAACGCTCTTTCAAATTTGTAACAGAATATGCATTCAGCAAAAACGGTAAACAACTGGCTATTGCCTGCTCAGGATCTAAGAAAGACAAAACTGCCCCTGTTGGCGTATTCCTCCTGAATACAGAAAAAGGCAGTCTGAAAACCTTAGTTTCAAAAAAGGGAAACTATAAAGGTTTCATCTTTGATGAAGACAGCGAGCATTTGGTTTTTCTTGGAGAAAACAGTCCTGAAAAGAAAGAAATCAAAGATTACAACATCTATTATAACTCCCTGACACTGGATACGGCACAAGTACTGGTCGAAAATGTCTTTCCAGGAATGCCAGCTAAATGGGCCATCAGCGGCGACGGAAAACTCACCTTCAGTAAAGATGGAGATAAATTGTTCTTCGGTATTGCCCCAGTTAAAAAAGAAAAAGACACTACACTCGTAGACTTTGAACATGCAAAATTAGACATCTGGGGATATAAAGACGATTATCTGCAACCTATGCAATTGAAAAATGCAGACAGAGAATCCAAAAGGAGTTACCTGACCTATATCGATATCTTCAACAGCGACCCTAAAATCGTTCCTCTAACCGATATAAAACTTCCAGAGGCAAGTATCATTAACGAAGGTACCTCAAGATATGTCCTGGCTTCCACAGATTACGGAAACCGAATCCCTTCACAATGGACAGGCGGCACCGCAAGAACCTATTACCTGGTAGACACCAAAACAGGTTCCAGAAAAAAAATCGTAGAAAACCTGGACGGACGAGCAATAGCCTCTCCTGCCGGCAACTATGTCCTTTACTTTGACAAAAAAACATCGAACTGGTACAACTATAATACAACTACAGAAAAGACGGTTCAACTCAACACAGGATTGAACATAAAATTTGCAGACGAAGAGAACGACGTACCAGATGAACCTGAAGCCTATGGCCTGGCCGGATGGACGGAAGACGACAAATCTGTGCTTATCTATGACCGCTACGATATCTGGTCCTTTTCTCCAGACGGAAAATCTCCAGCAAAAAATGTCACAAACGGTTTTGGAAGACAAAACAGAATCACATTCCGCTATCAGGCTACAGATACTGCAGCCCGTTTCATTACCAAAAAAGAAGACGTTTGGCTAAATGCTTTCAACAACAATACCAAAGAAAATGGTTTTTACCGCAGTAACCTGGGAGAAACCAAAAACCCGCAGTTGGTGGTAATGGCACCTTTCAAATATTCCATTCTGGTTAAAGCAAAAGATGCAGAACGGTATATCTACGATAAAGGGAATTACACCCTATCTCCAAACGTATATGTTTCTACAGATCTGAAAACAGAAACCAAGCTCAGCAACACCAATCCTCAGCAGCAAAATTACAACTGGGGTACTGCAGAGCTGGTGAAATGGACAACACCTAAAGGCTTTAAATCTGAAGGTATACTTTACAAACCAGAAAACTTCGATCCTAATAAGAAATATCCTATGATCGTTTACTTCTATGAAAAACTCTCTGATGGTCTGTACAGCTATAATGCACCAGCCCCTACGCCGTCCAGATTAAATATACCATTCTTTGTGAGCAATGGCTACCTGGTATTTGCACCAGACATCAGCTATCAGACAGGTCATCCAGGTCAGTCTGCAATGGAATACATCAATTCTGGTGTAGAAACCTTAAAGAAAAACAACTGGGTTGACGGATCTAAAATCGGCATCCAGGGCCAAAGCTGGGGCGGATATCAGGTGGCTTACCTCATCACCCAAACCAATATGTACGCAGCAGCCTGGGCAGGTGCACCAGTAGCTAACATGACATCAGCTTATGGAGGCATCCGTTGGGAAAGCGGCATGAACAGACAATTTCAATATGAAAAAACACAAAGCAGAATTGGTGCAACCCTTTGGGAAAAACCAGAACTCTATATTGAAAACTCTCCATTATTCTCCCTGCCAAAAGTAAATACACCAGTAGTAATCATGGCCAATGATGCCGATGGCGCCGTGCCATGGTATCAAGGTATCGAAATGTTTACAGGGCTGAAACGTTTAGGCAAACCAGCCTGGTTGCTCAATTACAATAACGAAGCACACAATCTGATGCTCCGCCAAAACAGAAAAGACATCCAGATCAGAGAACAACAATTCTTTGATTATTACCTGAAAGGTGCCAAAGCACCTGTATGGATGACCAGTGGCGTACCAGCAACAGAAAAAGGCAAAACATGGGGATTTGAATTAACAGACGAAAAACCATAATCAGCCGGCATGCTGAATTGATTTCAGCATCCTGCTACCCACAAAGGGAGTTGCTAGCACAGCAACTCCCTTTTTTAATACCTTCCAGACGCGATAAGAAAAAATAATTTTATCTTAGGCACTCAAAACACATCCAACAAATGGCATTAAGCAGAATTTGGTCCGCCTTTATCATTGTAGCAATAGTAGTCGCCAGTATCAAGTGCTTTTTCTTCGGACAAAGCGATATTTTTAACTGGATGGTGATTGGCAAGGCCGATGATCCAGCTAACCCATTAAAACTGGATGGAATTATTCAAACCTGCTGGGTTTCAGTAGAGCTTTGTTTAAAACTAATTGGCATTCTAGCCTTATTCATGGGCTTAATGAGCATTGCAGAAAAAGCCGGTGGTATTCGTTTATTATCAAGGATTGTTGGGCCATTTTTTTCCAAGCTTTTTCCTGATATCCCAAAAGGCCACCCCTCCATGGGCCATATGATCATGAACTTTTCAGCCAACCTATTAGGATTAGATAACGCCGCAACCCCCTTTGGGCTTAAAGCCATGGAAAGTCTGCAGGAATTAAATCCCAGTAAAGATGTGGCATCCAATGCCCAAATTATGTTTTTATGTTTGCACGCAGCAGGACTCAACCTCATTCCAGTTAGTGTAATTGCCATTCGTGCCTCACAAAATGCATCAAACCCAACAGACATATTTATCCCATGTCTTATTGTTACTTTCATGGGCACATTAGCAGCCATGCTGATTGTATCCTTCAAACAAAAGATCAACATTCTCCAACCCATTATCATTACCTGGGTACTCTGCCTTTCCGTTGTAATAGCCTTGCTTGTCCTTTATATTACTTCCTTAAATGCCGATGGTATTAAGTCTTTTTCAGGATTGCTAAGCAACGGTTTAATACTCCTCATATTCCTTCTTATTGTTTTAGGTGGACTTTATAAAAAAATAGATGTCTTCGATGCATTTATTGAAGGAGCAAAAAGCGGATTTGATACCGCTATAAAGATCATCCCCTACTTAGTAGGAATGCTTGTGGCCATTTCATTGCTACGCACCAGCGGCACCTTTGATGTCGTGATCAGCGGAATTAAGAGCGGTTTTGCCTACCTGGGAGCAGACACCAGATTTGTTGAAGGTTTACCTACCGCATTAATCCGCCCCTTAAGCGGCGGTGCAGCAAGAGGCATGATGGTCAGCACAATGCAAACCTATGGACCAGATTCCTTTGCCAGCAGATTATCAGGAATATTCCAGGGTGCTTCCGATACTACGTTCTATGTAATTGCAGTTTACTTCGGCTCAGTAAATATTAAGAATACCCGGTATGCAATCGGCGCAATGCTCTTAGCAGACCTGGTTGGGGTCATTACAGCAATCTTACTCGCCTATTTATTCTTCGGATAGATCCTTTTTCTAAACCTCCGTTTTTTCCTCGCGGGATAGCTGCCCTATGATGCGTTCCAATATTCCTGGTTCTACATTCGTATATTTGGAAGATCTCCAGGTAGACGTCGAATCGAGCCATACACAGAAGGAATGGTACCCTTCCACAATCACTGCGTATGTTTCGTGAAAATCATCCTGGATTCTCATACAGAAACCTTTTACAGGCTTACCCTGAACATCAAAATCGAAATTTAGATAATTACTTAACATATTTATATAAGGCTAGTGGAAGTGTATAACAAAGCTCGTGTTAAAATGTTTAAATAATTTTAAGCAGACAACAAGTTATTGTTAATAAGCAGTTTATTCGCAACAAAAAGAAGTATCAGATAGGAAAAGATTCTGTTTACCATTCCTCAACCGTCAGCACATCGGCCTGGCGCGGGAATACTTTAGTAGTCAATACCTGATGAACCTCTGCATCACCATCTGCACAACAGTCGGCCAATACAGTTAAGCGATAATCCTTATCCGCGGCCTCCCGCAAAGTAGATAAAACCACACCGCTGGTAGAAATACCCGTCAGTACCAGATGCTGCGCACCATAAGCTCTTAATACCACTTCCAGATCACTACCTGTAAATGCACTAAAACGTCTCTTGGTTACCACAACTTCATCATTATTTGGCTTTAAATCCTCGTGAATTTTCACAAATTCGGCCATATCAACACTTTCGAAGCGCTCCTTGCTGGCGGCAAAAGATTTATTGTTCATACTGATTTCCGGCGAACCCTGACGAAAACCAACCACGACGTAAATCACGGGAATTTTCTGATCGCGCGCTTTCGCAATCGCTTTAGCGGTATTAATTACAATAGTAGCTGCCTCAGGCAGCATAGCTACGATACCGGCTTGCATATCCATAACAAGAAGAGCCGTGTTTGAAGTGTTGTGTTCCATTTTCTTTTTTATTTATCTATTGTTATTTTAACTAAGATGGCTCCTTATTGGAGCTCAACTTTATCACTATAATTAGGTGTAACTTTTGGTATTAATTTATAAAACAACGCTGCAATTAAAAGCGCTATAATTCCCTGACAAAGCATGGTAAGTGGAGCGCCTATTTTTTGGGAAACCGTACCAATCAGCAAACTTCCCAGAGGCAGCATACCAAAATAAGCCATAGCCACATAACTCATTACCCTCCCCCTCATATGAGGAGCCGCCTCCATCTGTATAATAGTAATACTGGTAGACATGGGCGTGATCGATCCCAATCCCAATATCACGGCAAAAGGCAAGGCCAGCGCAAAATGACTCATCCTGGAAAACAGAATCAATCCCATGCCCAATACAACAATGCTCATCAGCATAATTATCCTGAAATTAGTTCCCTTTTTTGCCGAAGCCAAGAAGAAGCTACCAATCAATGCACCCAAACCAATGCAACCACTCAGGTAACCATAAGTTGCTGCGTTTCCTTTAAAAATAACCTTCGCAAAAACCGGCTCCATCGTATCATAGGGTATCACAAGCAAGCTTAAGCAAATGATCAGGAAGACGAGCATACTGATCGACGGAGTTTGTTTCAGATAACGGAGCCCCTCAGCCAATTCAGAAGAAATTTTCTTCCGGACAGCCGGCCCTTCAATTTCAGGAAACTTCATCAATAACAGAGAAATGATAACTGCTATAAAACTTACCGCATTAATACTAAAGCAAATACCCGCACCAAATTGCTGCAGTACCATACCCGATAAAGCAGGGCCAATCAATCTGGCCATATTCACCATCGCCGAATTCAGCGAAATGGCATTCGCCACATCAGCTTTGTCATTAACCATATCATGCACCATTGGCTGCCTGGCCGGCGTATCAAAAGCGTTGATGATTCCTAATACCGCACTAAGTGTCAGAATCTCCCAAATCACATAATGGCCCGTTAAAATCAATACCGTTAGCAGTATAGCCTGTATCATTGACGCTGTCTGGGTAACCAGCAATATTTTATGCCGGTTATACCTGTCTGCAACCACTCCCCCAAACAACGAAAGTAAAAAAGAAGGAAATTGCTGAGCGAATACCGCAAAACCAATCATTGAGGCAGAATGGGTTAGTGAGTAAATCACCCATATAACCGCCGTGCGTTGCATCCAGGTACCAATCTGCGAAACAGATTGTCCTGCAAAAAACAGTGCGTAATTGCGATTACGAAAAGCACGGAAGGTACTATTGGTTACGTCTATGTTCATTTATGCAATTTTAATCAATTTGACACTTTTTGTCTTTTTGTCCAATAACAGGTAAATTTTTTTATTTATATAATCCTTGCATAGCCATACGTGTAAACATATCTACTGCAGACACCAGTCTTTTCGCATCATTATCCAATTCTAGTTCCCGTTTTAATCCGCGCAGACAACTTAAAAGCACATAGATGAGCATCTCCAATTCCGAAACCGACATATCACGCACTTCACCTTTGTCCATACCCTCAGTAAGCAAAGCTTCCAATAGCTTGCTTTCCTGTCTTATAATCAGATTATGATGAACAATCTTCATTTTATTGAAATCAGATAAAGCATTTGCATCCATACCTACATCAAGCATCTTAAAAAATGCTCTTTTTTCATGAAGTACTTCAAGCTTAGTTAAAAAGAATGCACGAAACTTTTGCTCAACACCAGAAACCCGATCAACTGCATGGGTCATAGCCAACAACATTTCGCGGATTTCAATCATGATAACCGCATCAAAAATTTCATCCTTACTTTTATAATAGTAATAAAGCGAGCTCCGGCCTTTCCCAATCGCTTTAGCCACATCATCCATTGTCACCTTGGCTAAACCATACGTCTGAAATAGGCCTTTAGCCGCCATCAGGATCTGTTCCTGCATTAAATCTTCCTTGGTAGAATTGCTCGATGACATCTATGAAAAGTTTTATCGCCGTAAAATTAAATATTTTTTCGACAATCAAACAAAAAATGTTGAAATGTTACAAAACAATCATTTATCCTTTAACATCCACTCTAAAAGTGGTTGGTCTTTAGAAATACTAGCGTATTAACTTAATTATTAATCATTGGCGGCAAGCCCTCATCCCTATTTCTAAGATCAAGCCCACCCTCGTAAACAGACTTTAGATTAACCAGATAAAAAGCCCAGCCACTTGCACAGCCAAGCCTGATATACTGTTTAGAACGATCATCAGTAGGTATATTATAATGCTTTAACTCAACAATAGTATAGCCCGATTTCTCGGTTAAATTCACATCTACACAGCATTCCCCTTCAAAACTGAACTGCAAAAAGTCTTTGCCATTTGCGTTTTTAATTAGTCCTGGCATCGGGTCTTCATATAAATACCAAAACCAATTATAAGTACATCCTCCTGTAACATTTACCTCAGGATCAATATTCATCCCCTTGTCATTGGTAAATACCACTTGTTTAAGAAACCATCTCTCCAACTCTCCGGCTTTGGTCCAGGCGTTATAAATATCTGCCAAGGGAGCTTTAATTGCAATAGTTTTGGTAAAAGAGGTCCAATCAAAATTATTCATAAGCGAGTAATAAATATTATTTGACAATCATGAAATGATAAATTAAAGATATTAAAAAGTTCACAACCTAATGAGCAATGATGACTAACCTCCTCTCCCAATAGCATTTCACTCGTTATCAACACCATAGCGAAGCGATATCAAACCATTTTCGTAAGCTGTTTGTCCAAAGTTAACTCTTGTAGTAAATATTTTTGCACCAGGTTTACACGTCCTTCATTATTACAGATACTGGCCAGCTTTTCCTCTATCTCCGTTGCCATATCATTCCATAGATCAGACAGAGATACAGTCAAATCACTTGATGCATGCATTGGGAGCTTAAAAAAAGGTAATAATACTTCGCTTGTGCAGCTCATTGTCAATGATTGCCACAGGCGAATTTGTATAATTCACAAAAAGTTCCACACAAGTATCAGGCAATACCCTAATATACTGCCTGTCTGCTTCTCCATCGCAGCCCATAGAACAGATCAACTTGATATAGGGTTGCAAGCTTGGAATAACATCATAAAATTGCAAACGCATAATTTATAAATTATTTGATCTATTAAACTAATTTGCAGCTTCCTTATTGTATCTTCCACGATACTCCAATGGAGACATTCCTGTAATTTTCCTAAATACCTCACGGAATGCCTTGGTGTCGGAATAACCAACCTCATACATCACTTCGTGAATGGTTTTCCTGGTCGTTTCAAATGCTTTTTTTGCCGATTCAATTTTTGCCCGCTGCGTATATTCAACAGGCGTATTCCCTGTTGCTTTGATGAATCGCCGATCAAAGTTTCTTCTTCCTATAGCAAATTTAGAGGATAGCGTTTCAACAGAAATTTTCTCATGTATTTTACTTTCAATATACTCTTGTGCTTTCATTATCATTTCATCACCATGCTGCTTCTGTCCGGTAAATATGACAAATGCCGATTGACTTTGTCTATCCATTTCGATCTGAAAAATCTTGGAACAATAGATCGCTGTTTGCCGGTCATAATATTTTTCAACCAGGTAAATCATCAGGTTCAGGAATGAATAACCGCCACCATTGGTGTAAATGCGATGTTCATCAGTAATCAGCTTCTCCACCTGTAAATTCACTTTTGGAAACTTTTTCTTAAAAACATCAGCAAAACACCAATGCGTAGAACATTTTTTTCCATCCAATAAACCTGTTGATGCCAGCATAAAAGCACCGCTGCACATACTGGCTATTTCACAACCATTACGATAATTGCGCATTACCCAATCAACCAGCTCGAGATTATCTTTATTGTTTTCGTCATAATCAGATACCATAGAGGGAATAATAATAAGATCTGTTCTTTTAACATCAGAAACATGCTTCTGCGTCTTTAAGTTCAATAACCCCTGCATAAACTTTGTATTTATAGAAACCCCAGCCATTTCAATCTCATACAAAGACTGTTTTCCGTTTTTTTCCCAATAATCGTTAGCTCTTACCAATATTTCATAAGCACCTAAAATGCAAGCCATCGTACTTAAATTGGTATGGCCATTCGGGATAAGGATGGTAATATGTTTCATCACATTCGTTTTAAGTAAAAATAAACAGAATGTATGTCTAAATCAACCCACTATAAAGTCTATTTAACACCACAAAACTATTCATTAAAGGCTGTAATTTTGTTACTATACCATTGAAAACTAAAACATATGAACAATCAAAACTTTATGACCACATTATTGGTCGATCAAACTCCCGAAGAAGTATTTAACGCCATCAAAAATGTCCGCGGATGGTGGTCGGAAAACATTGAAGGCAACACAGAGCAATTGAATGATGAATTCCTTTACCATTATGAAGATGTGCACATCTCAAAAATAAAGCTAACAGAAGTGATTCCAAACAAAAAAATTGTTTGGCACATCATCAGCAACAGTTTTAAATTCACTAAAGACAGGCACGAATGGACGGGTGACCAAATTATTTTTGAGATCAACAGAAAAGACAATCAAACAGAATTGAAATTCACGCAAATAGGCCTCACTCCCGAATATGAATGTTATGATATCTGTTCCAATGCCTGGACCCATTACATACAAGATAGCCTAAAAAACCTCATCACCACAGGCAAAGGAGAACCCACCATACAGGAAGAACAGAACGAACTTGAGGAAAATTTTGTTAAAAAATGGGCTGCAAAAAGTAAGCATGAATAAATAACGGCAAGAAATAGGATGCATAAAATCAAAATAACTATTTACTCTTATTTCCTATATTTACTTTAATTCTAACCAATTGTACTATGATCCTGCAACAACTCACTATAGAATTCGAACACGAAGCAAACAGCACCCGTAAATTACTACAGGCCATTCCGGAAAAAGACCTCCACTATAAACCCTCAGAAACTTCCTGGACAATGGGCCAGCTTGCCCAGCATATTGCGACCATTTACTACTGGTACGTAGGCACCCTCACTCAAGATGTATATGATATGGCAGCCGACCAGCTGGAGCGCGGCGACCCCAATGACATCCAGGCCACTTTAGCACTTTTCGAAAGTAATGTAGAAAAAGCCAGAAAAGCACTAAACTCACTTACGGAGCAGAAGTTACAAGACAACTGGACCATGAAAGTAGGCGATCGGGTGATTCTGGAGCCCACGCCACGAGGTATTGTTTCCCGTGGATTTCTTTTCAATCATATTTATCATCACCGCGGCGAAATGATCGTTTACCTGCGTGCCACAGGAAACAAAGTCCCTGGCATGTATGGTCCTACCTACGAAGACAGTATAAAAGGTTAATTAGAATCAATGACATGGGACAACATCTATTCATCATTTCATTACTTCTATTTTCATGTCAGACCAAACTAGGTCAACCCTCTAAACCAGATATTGGCACAACTTCAAGGAAAGAAACAAAACATATCATAAAAAAAGAAGCAGAACTCCTTGAACATTTCCTGGACAGTACAAATATTGGAAGACCAAAAAAAAACAAATTCGAACTCTCCCTTTTCAGGAATTCCGACAGCAGCTATGTTATCATTCATTTCTATGTGAAATCAAATCAAAATAAATGGTTGCTAAAACAAAAATTTAACTTCCCGGCAAATGATATCTCAGGTTGTTTTACAGAACTATCCGACTTCAACAACGATGGTTTTAAAGATATCACCTATAAATCGGCCCTTGCAGCAAGAGGAGCCAATGACGTCAGAAGACTCTTTATTTACGACAATAGCAAAGATCAGCTGATCTACATAAAAAATTCAGAGAACTACCCTAACTTAGGTTACAACAAAAAATTAAACTGCATAGATGCCTTTTTAGTCCATGGTGGCTCAACTACAGTATTTTTAAAAATCGAAAAAGATAGTCTCAGAGAGTTTGCCAGTGTAAATTTAGATGATAAAATAAATATCCAGCTTATAGATAAAAATGGAAACAGAAGATATCTAATAAGAAACAAGAAAAATACCTTTGACCCATATACCAGATTTACAAACTTCAGCCCATTAGAAGAAAATACAGTGCAATAGCGATATCCCATGCGATTTCGTTTTCTTACAATTTTAACCAACACCAAATGCTGTACATTGTGTTATACCATAAGTTAAAAGTAAAAACTTCAAATAATGGGAAAGCGAACCACCAGGTCACACAAAACATTCTTGCTGATCGCAAGTATTTTGTTGCTGATTTTTATCTGTATACAGTTCATCCGTCCAGAGATCAAAAACCCACCTGTTACGGCCGACTTACAGGCACCTGTACCCGTTAAAGCCATCTTTCAGCGAGCCTGTTATGACTGCCATTCCAATGAAACAAATCTTCACTGGTTTGATAAAATTTCGCCCGTTTACTGGCGCGTCGCAAAACATGTAGAAACAGGCCGGGAAGTTCTAAATTTCTCATCCTTTAACAATCTTGCACCCGCCGATCAAAAAGGAAAGCTCTGGGAAGCCTTCAACCAAATCGCTTTGGGCGCTATGCCTCTAAAAGATTACCAGTTTGTGCATACCTCCGCAAAAATTTCCGCTGCTGATCTCGCCATACTTAAAAAGTACCTGACAGAAATGGCGGTTAAACAAAAACCAGAAGATACAGCTAAGATTAATGCTCTAAACAAACAATCCGCCCTTTTACAATCCTCAGCCGGAGCAAGCCCATTGCCAACCGCCCCCAACGGAGTAACCTATATTCCCGACTATAAAAACTGGCAACCCATCAGCACAACCGAACGTTTTGACAACGGAACCATGCGGGTGATATTTGGCAATGACATCGCGGTAAAAGCCATCAAAGAAAACCATATCAACCCATGGCCCAACGGAACCATTTTTGCTAAAGTGGCCTGGGATCAGTTAGCCGGCAAAGATGGAAACATAAAAACAGGAGCCTTTAAGCAGATAGAATACATGATAAAGGACAACAAGAAATACGCCGCTACTGCCGGATGGGGATGGGCAAGATTTAAAACCCCAAAAATGATACCTTATGGCAAAAATGCGATGTTCACTACCGAGTGTGTCAACTGCCATAAACCAGTAGCCAACCAGGATTTTGTTTTCACCCCACCTATTAAATTCTAACCCGTCATGAAAAAAGCAATATACTTAATGGCAAGCATCGCACTGCTGGTTACCGCCTGTACCGAAAATAAAAAACCTGCTGATCTGCTTAATCAACAAGCCTCCTTACCTGCCGGATTAAACTTTAGTAAAATGGGTTTTAAAGTCATAAACTCCTCCATCAACGTCAAATCAAATACCATGTCAACCTTATATGGCAACAACACTGCACAAACAAATGCCAGGAGCAGCACTAAACTAAGGCCGGCGGGAGAAATATTTGCTCTGGTTACCTGGAAAAAGCAGCCCGACAAGCATTGGTTTGGCGCTAACATCCCAGGTGATCTACAATCGCTTGAAATGGTTAAAACCACAACCTCAGGTACCATTTACCAGCTATATAAAGGCCAAAACCTTACTTTAAGTACCGATACCTCCTTACAACAACAAAGGACAAGATATATTCTTGAGCAAACGCCCTCGATAATGCCATGATATAAAAAAACTAAGCAATAAGCTACCTTTGCAAGGTTAAACGATGCGAAAAAAAAGTAAGCATATCCCTGTCAACACCTTACCTTCCGGAATCAGAGAAGGAATCATTATTGCGAGCACATCGTTTAACGGTCTTCCCGATGCTCAAGAAGTTGCCCGACCACACCGGGACAACGGGCATATATTTATCTTACAGGAAAAAGGAACAACTCATATTGAAATTGACTTTCAAACACATCGCATAGAAGCATCATCCATTATCTATATACACCCTGATCAGATACACCGTGTAATATCGTTTGAAAATGCAAAGTTTACCAGTTGGATCATCACCAGCGAAAATCTGCTGCCAGAGAACCTGAAGTTACTGGCAGAACTCACACCAGTAAATGCTTTAACCTTAAATACAGAAACACTATCTATTCTTTCAGAAACAGCTTCTCTCTGCATACAATTTTCTGAAAGGAAACAAGAAAAGCTATTTAATTCCATTCTCAAAGAAAGTTGCAATACCCTAATCACCCTTGTCATATCCCAGTATTTAGCACAATCTAAAACCACAGAGAACCCATCACGTTTTGAAACGATTACCAAATCATTCAAATCCTTATTAGAACATGATTTTACAACAGTAAAAAGTCCAGGCGAATATGCTAACAGCCTGAACATATCTACCCCCTACCTCAACGAATGTGTCAAGAACACAACAGGGCATCCCGTTTCATACCATATACAGCAACGCGTTGTTTTAGAAGCCAAACGCCTACTCTGCCATTCCGATAAATCCATAAAAGAAATCGCAGGCCAACTTGGTTATGATGATTACGCTTACTTTACCCGGCTATTTGTTAAAGTTACAAGAATGACACCATTAACTTTTCGGACCAGAAATTTCGGTTAAATCCTCTAAAGCTTTTATGGAGCAAGGTTGCAATCATTTATATAATTACTAAATTTGGCCCCCTGTTAGAACAATTGATGATTTATAAAATCAAAGCATTCAATAATATCAAATTAATAAGTATAAAATAAATGGAAGAAAACGATTTTGTTTCGATTTGGCTGGAGGAAAGTGGAAATCCTGCAATTGAAGAGTTAACCAGAGTAAATCAGGAAGTTGCTGATAAAACAGCAAACTTTTTATCAGAAAAAGGACTCAATTCAACCGATCTTTCGGCTATAGTAGATATCAATCACGACGAAATTTCCAGGTGGCTAAACGGCAGGCATGCTTTCAGTATAAAAAAACTACAGGAAATGTCACAGACACTCGCAGATCACAACTAAAAAACTTCGATTAGTCCTATACTCACTGCGTATCAACATTGTTTACACCTGGATTAAGATGTTCCTTTGTACCAATTACAAAAGGATATAAAAATGGAAAAAGAAATAGCCATTGTAGGCGGCGGTCCAGGCGGTTTAACATTAGCGAGGCTTTTACAGCTTAAAGGAATAAACGTAAAGGTTTATGAACGCGACTATAGCAAAGAAGCGCGCGTGCAGGGTGCAATTGTTGATTTGCACTTTGATTCAGGCCTGAAAGTTATTGAAGCCGCAGATTTGATGGATGCTTTTAAAGCGAATTACATGCCTGGAGCCGACAAGTACCGCATGATTGATCATAACGGGAACATCCTTACAGACGAACAAGGGCAAGATTCTGAACTTGGTTTTGGCAACCAACACTTCAGACCTGAGATTGACAGAGGAGCATTAAGAAATCTATTGATAGACGCACTTCTGCCAGACACCGTCGTTTGGGACAGTCAATTTGTAAACATGGTCCAGGTAAATAATATCTGGGAACTCCAATTTAAAAACGGCACAACGGCTACTGCAGATATCGTCATCGGTGCAGAAGGGTACCGCTCAAAGATTCGCACTTACCTAACGGACATTAAAGCGCAGTATTCGGGTGCGACCATTATCCAGGGCGAAATAGAGAATCCTGAAAAAGAATGCCCCGAAATTAATACCCTGGTTAACAATGCCAACCTTATTGTCATGGGCATTGGAAAAACCATCGCTGTGCAACCACGGGGCGATGGCGGGCTAACGTTTTATGCATCATCACTTTACCCAGAAAACTGGATCGAAACCAGCGGAATAGATTTTAACAACAGCGAAGAAGTATATGCTTACCTGGCTAAGCATCATGAAGGCTGGGATCCCATATTTTTCACCCTTTTCAAATCCTGTACCCATTTTACGCCAAGGCCTCTGGATTATTTTCCCTTAAACCAGCATTGGGAGGCACAACCGAACCTCACCCTTATTGGAGATGCAGCTCATTTGATGCCCCCATCAGGCGAAGGGGTAAATACCGCCATGCTGGATGCTTTGGATTTAAGTGAATGTCTAACCAGTCCTAAATTCCAGACCACACAAGCCGCCATTGCAGCATATGAAAAACGAATGCTGGCGAGAGCTGCAATATTAGGGAAAGAAGCACTCGAAGGGATAAAAGATTTTGCCTCCCCTTCAGAAGAATCGGTCAAGAAATTCACACAACTCTTTAACCAAAACGGATGATTGAAATGCTATTTCTTATTCACCGCTGCATATTCCTCATCGGTAACAGCCGTCATCCATGTTACACTGCTCCCACCACTGAAATTGGAAATAGCAATATGCACTAACTTGCTGTCAGCAGCCCCACCATGCCAATGTTCCACATCTTTAGGAATAGCCACTGTTGTTCCTTTTGTTAGCACCTGCGCAGGTTTGCCGCGTTCCTGATACCAGCCCTTTCCCTCCGTAACCAGCAATACCTGACCTATAGGATGCGTATGCCAGTGCGTTCTGCCACCAGGGCTAAATGTCACCTGCCCAACAGTGTACAGACCCTCCATCTGATCGGGGCTTACCAAAGTTTGAACATGCACTTCACCACTAAACCATTCAGCAGGTCCCGCATTTCCCAATGGAAAAATAGAGGCGTTATTTTGATTGTTTGTTGTTTCCATATTTAAATCCTTGTTTCTTTTAATCACACAACAAATTTCGGAAACAATAAGTTGCAAATAGTTATACAAATTACGGATAATCTAACCATTTTTACTGATTTTGGTCGCTTCAGATCATAAAGAAGCCCAACCCCCATAAGGAATTGGGCTTCTTTACGCAATATTACAATTTTATTTAACCACTAAAGCTTTATCAATTAAGAAAGCCAGATTTGCACGGTGAGCCTTTGTTTGCTCGTTTGTTGAAACCGCACCACCAAGCTGAGTTTTTATCTTTCTCAAAGTATAAAGTGCAGCTGCTTTACTTGCATTATCATAACCTGCAGGAGCAGAAACAATACTTGCAGAAGCCTTTACAAATTCAGTTTGCAGATTTTGGCGAAACAGGTTCACATTTGTTTTAAGATCTGCAGCAAAAATATCATTAGACAAATCACTCATTACGTTTGCCACAGAATACGTATTGCCATACAGCCCACTGTTGTTGATTCTGCTCAAAGTAGTTGGATGCAAGAGCTGAGCAAGCGTATTCAACTGTATAGAAACGAAAATATTCTGAGGTTTAACGTCTTCAGTAGTCCCAAAAAATCCAAATCCACGTCTTTGAACCTGTAGATAAGGAAATAGTGTTTTATCCGCATCAAAAGCATCTGGAGCAAACACATATTTACCCAATAGCGCCATTGCCTTTTTCTGATAAGCCACAGGAACAGGAGTAAACGGTGCAGTTGTTGTCTTTTGTCCAACAAAACTTCTGTCCACGTAAACACCACCAATATAACGACTTACCGCAGTAGCCATACCTAAACGCTGATTGTTAAGCTGCAGATAACGCTGACGCAACTCCTGGTAACTCTGACCTGTTTTACTAAAACGAGATTTCAGCTTTGGCATCATCGTGTTCACCAACTTAAACCTGTCTTCACCATATGCAACCATATCATTGGTCTGGTCATTCACATTTACCCGAGGATCTATACCCCCACCCGGGCTCCGCATATCATCAGCATCATTACCAAAAGCAAGTTGCGGATCAGTACTACGGCTTAAAATTTTATTCAATCCAGCTTCTTCTTCCGCCTCACTAAACGGAGTATACCCATATTCAATAGCCCATAAATCATAAGGCCCCGCTTTAGTAGTATAATAATCCCCCTGCTTGCTGCGATCACTGCTCACATTTACAGCTGGATAATCCATTACAGATCCCTGCAATCCAATTTTACGGGTAAGTGCTACATCATTCATCTGCGCAGGGCTTAGCATTTGACTGGCTTTCATATTATGATTAAGCCCCAATGTATGCCCCATTTCATGCATGATCAGGTAATACAAAAACTGTTTGTGCATTTCACGCACAGTCTCTGCCCTCTTTGCCTCAGGCATATCTGCATCAAGCGCCTCAATAGCCGTTAAACCCGCCTGATACTGCATACTTAATTCCTGCGCCAATGCACAAGAAGCCATATGGTTCTTATCAAAGCCATTCATCTGTGCTGACTTTCCGGAAACAGCTTCAGCAGGATTTTCCCAAGGCAGTTTTAAAGCCGAATTACCACCATTAAACAAATCATCAGTAACCACTGTACCAGCACCAGAACGCCACTCTACAGTAATATCAGCCCCTAAAATCTGGCCGGTTAAAGGATTATAAAAACTTGGACCGATAGCACCATAAGAAGGATAAGCCGAGGATACCCAACGGATTACATTATACGAAATATCAGCCGGATCCCAGGTAGCTGTGTCAGACATCTGTTTCATAACCACCGCATTTTTAAAACCAGCTTTCTCAAATGCTTCATTCCATTTCTCACCAGCTTCTTTAATAATCGGGCGATACTCCAATGGAGTCGTATTTTCAATCCAGAAAACAATCGGCTCAACCGGCTCGCTCAATGCAGCCGACGGATCTTTCTTTTTAAGATTCCAGCGACTGATAAAATCTTTATATGGCGTTGAAGATAAAGAAGTCAGGTTATCTACTTCACTGCCAAAATAACCTACCCTCGGATCATCACGACGCGGGCGGAAATCATTTTTAGGTACTTCAAGAAAAGAATGCTGCATTTTAACCCTTACATAGCGGGCATCAGTAATGTCCTTTCCCCCACCATTCAAAGGCATAGGATTGTCATAAGCAAGCTCTACCACCACATCTGTATTTCCTGGAAAGGAACGTATCTTTTGATATTTCGACTTAGAGGTATTTAAATTCCCCAGATTAAACATCGCGCCCGGAGGCAATGTTGGAGGGAAAACCGGCTTAACCGGATCCAATTTGTCTCCGAGAAAAAGACCATCAACCGAAATTAAATACCCAAGAGAATCCTGTGCAGCAACTTTATCACTATAAAAAACAGCATCCGAAACGTCAACATTGGCCGCTTTACTTACAGGATTTGACTTATCATGATAAAAGTTTGTATTTCTTTGCAGAAGCTCAATTTTATCATCAGATTTCTGAATATAAAACAACCAGGTGGTTCTGATCATATTCTGATTAAGGAACAAGGTGGTTGGCCCGCCCATAGAAAAGCTCTGATAAATATAATCTTTGCCCAACTGGTCTTTTTTAACATACATCTGAACACTACCTGTTATAGTATCTCTGTACATTGCAAAAAGACCATCAATTTTCTTACTGGATTTGATCTTTTCCGTAATACTAGGTTTAGGGGGAGTTGCCTGAACTTTCTTTAAGGAATCAGCCGCTAATGCCTTTTTCTTCTTTTGAGCAAAAGCCCCACTGGCCAAAAACAGAACCAGCGATAGCAGAGTAATGGTTTTTTTCATCTGGATAATAGTTTGTTAGGTTTATGAATGAATCTTACATTAAGATCACTTAACCCAACAAATGTTACTGGATATTTAAAAGTTCATACCAGTAATGTGGAACAGCACCATAATCAAACACCTCCTTTTCTGTAAAACCACATTTTTTCAGCACTTTCTGAGATTGCAAATTACCCGTATCCGCTATCGCATAAATTACAGGAAGTTTAAGCTTGTTAAAGCCATATTCCACTGCCGCCCTTGTCGATTCAGTAGCATAGCCCTTTCCCCAAGACTTTTTTATAAATCTATAACCCAAATCATAATAATCCTTACGGCCATTAGTTAAATCAGTTATCAATTTAAAACCACCCCACCCTACAAAATCATTTGTTTCTTTTTCAATGATCGCCAAACGCCCAACCCCGTTGTCAATATATTGTTGCCTAATAAATTTTATAACATTCTCTGCCTGCTGAATAGTTTTAATTGGATTATTCCCCAGATACTGATGTACTTCAGGATCAGAATCTAAACTAAAAATGCCAGGAACATCCGTATTTAACAATTCCCTAAAATAAAGCCGCTCCGTTTCAATAATCCTTGTCATATATATTACTTTTATTTCCCAACTTATGAATATTTACGGACATTAACTAACTGGTATTAGCGGTATCTTTTTTAAAGCCAAAGATTCACAACCAAATAAAGACCTGCCCTAAATATACGGATGTGCTCACCATTCCAGTTGCTGTATTGGTAAAATGCATCCATCCATATATAGCATCTCCCGTAAAGCTTTCCGCCATTTTTAAACTCACTTTTTTTGCTGATCGATCAGCAATATTTTCAAAAGTCAAATAGGCTTGCTTATCGGGGTTATAAAAGACGAAATTGGCCTGATCGTTACCTGCGCAGAAAAGAGAAGGCGATGCATTCTCCCATTTGACGAGCAATTGGCATCCGGCCATTTGTTGGATTTCTCTAATTGTTGAATTCAGCAACTCTCCCCTGCTAAAAATGGCCTTCGAATAATCCATTTCACATACAGAATCAGCTCCCGTCAAAGCATTTTTCAAGTGATAAGACACACAAGCATTCATTGGGGTAAGTACACCACTAAAGCTTTGATAGCCTATATTAATCACGCCCAGCAAAGGCCTCAGCCAGCCACTAACAATAGACATCTTTAACCGTTGGTTCTTTTGCGCCGGAGTAGCCGGTTTCGTTGATGGCCGGGCAAGGCTCCTCATGTAATCAATACCTCTGTTGCTTGCACCTATTACTTTCCCAATCTTTCCAGAAAAAGCACATTTATTCCATTTTTATATCTTCCCATTTTGTTTATCTTTTGGTTTTATTTTAAAAAACGAAGGGTAACGCGCCTGTCATAACCTGGCGCATTACCCTTCCTCATCTACAACACCGCAGTCGTTCCTACATACACACTATCAGAAACTTCTTTGCGGTTTACACTCACAAAGCTCATCCAGCAATGCACATCATCACCAATCCACTCGGCAGGCACACTTAACGTAAAAGTCAATGCACTACGTGCAGCAACATCCTCCGCCGTCACAAACTGCTCCTTGTCCGGATTATACAACAGTAAAGTTGCCATATCCGTTGCAGCAGTAGAACTACCCGTAGCAGGCGCATTGTTCAACCACTCAAACTTGATCTTAGCCGGAGTAACAGATTCCACTCCAGGAGCCGAAGGCCTCAGCAAATGCCCCTTACTAAACACCACCTTCGGAAAATTGATGTTCAAGTTCGGATAAACACCCGTAATCGCCTTATCAATATGAAAAGCAACTGCCGCATTCATAGGCGTCTGCTTACCCTTGTAAGATTGGTAACCAAGCTTAATCAGATCATTGATTGACCTTAAAAAACCAACCACCACTTTCAATTTTAAACGCGGTATCAACTGCGCCTCCGTAGCCGGTTTATTAGACTTACGCGGCAAACTCCGCATGTAGTCTACACCCCGCCAAACAGCGCCAATTACGTTACCAATTTTTCCACTAAATCCTCCAAGGATTCCTTTTAAAAACTTTCCCATTTTCTAGAAATTTTAAATGTTAAATACTCATGTTAATTCATAAACTCCCCAACTCAGCCGCGGCGCCACGGCGATTTCAAAAGCCTACGAAACAAAAGTATATCAGCCATTTACAACATCCTAGAGCAGCAGGCACAGACAGGCATCGACAGCCAAAAACGATCAAAAGCAGGCATAGAAACCCAAGTGTTTTTTGCTCAGACAATCAGTTTCACCAGTATGAACCAGACCACCAATCCATGCAAATTCAAAAACGGCCGGATATACTCCGGCCGTCTCTATTGCAACTGCTCCAAAACCAATCCCAACGTCAAACCCGTATACCTGCAAAACTCCTCCACAGTAACCAGGTCCTTCCGGCCCTTATTCAACTCCGCCTTAATGGCCGCAATGAGCTTCTGCGCAGCAGTTCTACCCTTTCCCGTCAACACCTGCACGTCCTTTGTATACACAAACAACCTAGCCATAAAATTCACCCCTTTCTATACACCCTAAACAACCTGGCACAACCAGCCATCAGGGTCAAACCCCGCACCGCTTTCCTAAAATCATTCCCGCTCCCCACCCAGCTAAACACCCTAATCATCAACCCAGAAGCCTTTCCATCAGGCCTCCAAACACACAAAGACAACACCTCCAGATCAAAACCACACTCAAAAACCAACTGCACACCCCGGTCATCAACCAGCTCATAATAAAACTCCTGCATCCCACCAGCAGCAATCCCCCTAGCCAACAACTCCATCTCCGCCACAAACTCCAGCGCCCTAACCAAGCGGTTCACCCTAAAAAGTATCCCGTCCTTCTTAAAAACCAAGCAAGCCCGGTTCCCCCTCATCAAATAAATGTTCAATCGTAAATGGTTATTCATTAATATTTAAGTTTAAAATTGATTAAAAAATAAAAACCCGCAGAACAGAGCATTACTGCCCGCTGCGGGTTTTCTATACCCTTTTCGTCATCCCGGACCTGATCCGGGATCTCGGCCTTTCCAGGTCACCACCCGGAAAGGCTATACACCAACCAGGTCTGCGCCCAGGAAAAATATGTTTTCATGATCAAGCCTCAGAGCCTGTAAGGCTCAGCGCGATCAGAAAACATATTTTTCACAAAAACGGTTATTGCTTACTCACAACACCAGGCCCGTAAGCCACTTCCGCATCACTACTAAATCCCTGATCATTAATGTAATCCTGCAACGTAGGATACACAGAACTATCAAACACAACCTTGCAAGGCACCGATCCCGCAATACCACAACTTGGCGCCGTACCCGTAACCGGAGTCCAGTTGGCCGCATCCCTTGCACCAGTAGCAGTGCTCAAATTGTAGATATAGGCTTTCGGAGCCACCATTTTTTTCACAGGATTGTCGCCACTATTAGGAGTAAAAGCAAAAGCTGCGGTCAATCCGCCAGCACACAGCACGACCATTAAAGCCGCTTTAAACGATTTTTTCATAATTTGTTTTTTTAATAAATTAATTAATTGATTATATATTCAATCCGTGTCGCGCGCCACAAAGAATATTCAGGAAAGAAACAAGCGGATACCAGAACCACTGGCACCCGCGGGTATTAACCGACAACACCCCAGCCAGGGCTAACCAGGCCAACGGCGGCAGGAGTGTTTGTTTTAATTCGAAATGTAGATAGGTAACCGAGCAGCGTAGTTTTCATATATAAGAGTAGTTTAATTTAGTATACCTAAAGATCAGTAACTAAAACAACACCAACTCCGTTATTTTACGGAATTTCGTCACTTTTTATTCGGCAACAGAGCTTTTTTGATCAAAAAAGTACGGATATGCTGCAAATTATCCACAGACATATGCAGATAACTGGCAATGTGATGATCCTTGATGATTTTACCGGGAGGTAATAACTCAAGATTTGCCCTATAAAAATGAAGCACACTCTCCTCTCCACCTTTACGGATCATTTCATCACGCAGTACTTCCTTGTTCTCAAAACTGGCAACAGTTAAGCGGGCAAGTTCCTCCATATCCGGAATGGTCTGATAACCAGTTTGCATTTGCGCATGCGTAACTTCCATCACTAACGCATCTCTGTAGATCTTCAAATAATACCTGGAAGGCCATGCATTCATAAAACTACTCCCAGCCACAATTTCGCCCGCACGGTAAATTTTCAATACATGCTCATTTCCAGCCTCATCCAGATAATAAGCCATCATAAAACCACTTACAATAAAATAAGCTTTATCAATCACATCGTCCTGCAGGTGAATATCATGAGTTGCAAGGCAAATTCTTGAAATCATTACCGCAGCCAGATAAGGTTCCAGATCCGGATGCAGGGGGTTTATAACTCTTAAATAATCGACTAATCTTTGAAATGCCGTTTTAGGCATAGGAACGATACGCATCAATTCCTTATTGGTAAAAAGAGACATAAATTTAATAAGTTAGTTTTTTTTATAGGATAGGTTGATTTAAAAGGTGATCTAGCATTCAGTTACGCTGAGTTCCGCCTTTCCGTTTTTATACAAGATCATCAGGTGTTCCATGCTGATCTTTTTAACATCCTCCGGATACTGCAGGTTAAAAGCTTCAATGAATCTAAGAGGCGAGTTAAAAGAAGTTCTCAGCTGAAGCCGAATTTCGTTTTCCTCATGATTACGGAGCATCACACTCACCTCAATAAGTTGATCCCCATGAAGCGCAGCTTCCACACCTTCTTTGCTGGTAATGAGGTTAGAATGAGTCCAGAAATACTGGACCAGGTCACTTGTTTTAATCATACAGTTTTATTTATGTTTTTATAGTTGGTTATGAATTATGTGAATTATTAGCAAAATTCTGATTGAATGTGGGGTTAAAAAAGGGCGTTAACATCCCTTAGGCACCCTGTAATTCACGTCTTAAACCCCTTTCTGTAAACCTTAGCCGTTTCCCCATTTCTCTGCTTAAACCACCTGCAGAAATAACCCGAGTCACAGAAGCCCAGCAACTCCGAAATCTCCTTGACCGAATGCCTCGTATACTGCAACAAATACAAAGCCTCCCGGTAAATCCTGTCCTGCAGCAACTCATAAACCGATCTCCCCAAATAAGCCTTAGCAAATCTGTTCAAAGCATGAATGCTGGTATCCATTTTTACCGCATAGACAGTAATATCCCGGTTGTGTCTAAAATCCAGTTCAATCAAAGACTGCAATACCTTTAATCGTTTAAAGTCTGGAGGACAATGGTCCACCTCTGCCAGACTAAGCCCCTTTGCGTAAATATTCGTTTCCTGCAACATCACTATAACATTTAATCAAATCTTCTTCGGCACCCGCGGTATCGGTTTATAATCAATAATAAAATCAATCACCCTGTCCAGCTCAACCAACACCAGATGAACCAGTTTCAACCTAAAAACATCAGGCTCCCCCTTCCCCGCAGCACCACCAATATCCGTCAGTTCAGGATCAAAACGAATCAATAGATCCACCCCCTTGATCTGCCGAAGTTTGACCAATAACTTTCTAACCCCAATCAACAGTTTAGCCGTTTGCTTTTGATTGTTATTAGCGATAATATCAAAGATGTCCGAGGTCATCGTATAATGCGCATGCGTCAACCGTTCCCAGAACAAAGGCTCGATAGGTTTGCGGGTGTTCCCTATTTCCTGCAGCAAAGCAAAGAAAAGTTCAGCACCGGTTTTTTGAAGATATTTAGTCATAGGTAGAGATGTTAAATTAAGGTGATTGACAATAATGATGATGATTAGGTACACGAAGCATCACCCCACGAAAGCACAACGCAGGGTGACAACAATTAAAACAGTAAATATGGTTTGTGAAAGAAAGCGTATAAAAAGAAACTAAGAAGGGCTATTTAACACACTCGATAACATTAAAATACCATGTTCACCGAAAACATATGGTAATTTACGCCTTCCGCCTCTACCTTCGTTTGATATCACAGATTGTGATATCAAAGTGGCCCACTCATCTTCATTAAGCTGGAACATAAAAGAACACCATAAAGTTCTGCCAAGTCACTATCTAACATCACTTTCTGATCTCTAATTAAATGGATTTTTTTCAATACAATTTCATTCGGCACCCCGATTAGCTTTTCTGTCATAACTCATCTATTATTAATACAAACTTATGCAAAACCACAACATTAACCAAAAAGAAATATTTTGTATTATACATAAATAAAACAAAATAAACACCAATATTTTGCAATGCAACCTTCCTTTCACAAACAATTTCAAAGAACAACATCCTCTTTATATTCCGCTGGAATAAGCGGTTATTCCCCTCTCTGCCCTGTGGGCATCTCTCCCCGGAGGGGCGAGAGGTTGTATGGCGCCTAGCCTGTATTACGCCTATTTACATGTCGCCTTACCTAGCAAGTGGATTATAACACACTCGCTAACCCAATTGCGCTTTCTCCACTTGTGGAGAAAGGTGGCACGGAGTGACGGATAGAGGCTTTTTCAAAACCCTTCCCTCTTCAAAAACCCTAACATCGGCTCCATCCACTCACTCACTGGCAACCTCTGCGTAAACCCATGATTCCCTTTCGGGAACAAATGCAATTCTGCATCTACCCCATTCTTCTGCAAAGCCTGGTAAAACACAATGCTGTTGTTTACATCCACCACCTGATCATCTCCGCAATGCGTTAAATAAGTTGGTGGGGTATCTTTACTTACCTGCAGCTCATTGGAAAACAAAGCTACTTTTTCTTTACTTGGTTCCATTCCCAATAAGTTAATCTTAGAACCCATATGAGTGAGCTGATCATTCATACTGATCACAGGATAAACCAGGATCATAAAGTCTGGCCGGAGGCTGATGTTATCTTTATTCAGGATATAGCTTTTAGAGAAATGCGTTCCTAAGGTCGAAGCCAAATGCCCTCCTGCGCTATAACCAATTGCACCAACTTTAGCGGGATTAACGTTCCAGTTTGTCGCATTGGACCGGATCACTTTCATGGCCTGTTGCGCGTCCATGAGTGGTCCAAAGCTTTTATCCCGCATCGTTTCCTTTTTCGGCAAGCGATATTTGAGCACAAAGGCTGCAATTCCTTTTTCTGCAAAGGCTTTGCCTATAGCAATGCCTTCTTCTTCAAAGGCCAGGAAGCCATAAGCCCCTCCCGGGATGACCAGAACTGCAGTTCCAGTTGCTTTTTCTTTAATGGGTACATATAGGGTCAAGGTTGGCTCTTCTTCTTTGGAGAGTTTTACTATACTTCCGGGAACGCTGTCGGGGTAGAGCGGCAGCACTTGTTGTGCTACCGCAGTGTACCCCACCATTAAAAAGAGCATCAGAGTTAATATTTTATGTTTCATAAGTAATCCGATCTAAAAGGTTCAATAGTTATTCGCTCTAATAACAGTCTCCTCTCCTAATGCACCAGAAAACACTAGTGTAATGTTCCTAAACCTAGGTAGATCATAACTTGGTACAGTAAACGATGTAATCAACGCACCAGTAGCAGCATCTCTGAATTCAAAAACCTTATTCCCTTCAGTGGCTACTGAAGAAACATCCTTGAAAGTCGAAATGGCTTTATAAGCAAGGCTACTTACAAACGATCCGTTAGCACTGCCTTGCAAGTTCACGCTAATTGGAACATCATCCGTTACCAGGTTAATCACCCTTGCACCAAACACATCAACCGTATGCGAAGGGATGTTTTCCTCTTTTAAAAACACCGCTTCAACGGTAGCAGGCGTTCCGGTTAAGAACAGCGAGTACACTCCCCCGTTTACAAAATCTTTGGTTTGGTTGTAATACACTGGATTGGGCGAAACTGTTGATGATAATTTCAACACCTGACTTCCAGTTAAAATGCCATATGCAGTATATGCATTACTTGGAATAGTTGCCGCATTGGTTCCAAACTGTAATTCACTTCCGCCAATTAGCACATTGGTGATTTGAATACTCGCCAATGGGGTCGTTTTGATTTCTTGTTTTTTACAGGATGCCAGAATAAGCACTGATAAGAGCATCGTGATGGATAATAATGTCGTTTTCATAATTCTAGTTATTTGGTTCAGTATTATTATACTTTATTAGTCTATCACTTAGTTACTAAAACTGGCCAAGTTGCCTCGCCTAACCGCATTTTAAGTAAAGTATGTTCGTACTCTTTCACAAAAATGGTAGAAAAGGGATCTCTAATGGCCTTTTCTTCAGTTGCAATAGCCTCTTTAACGCGTCCTAATTTGTACAACAAATTGGCTTTGGTGTCCAGATATTGATTAAGATTTCCTGATTTTGGAATATCCAAGTCAATTGAAAACTCACTATAAGCTAGGCCTCTCTCTAGCAGCTCTAACTTATCTGTATTCAAGAATAATTTCCAAGCTACCTCATTTAATGCCCACGCATCCGTACCAGCACTATAAGGATTAACTCCTACAGCACTAGCAAATTTCCGTCCTTCCCTTCTCGGAGGGTACTGTTTAAATGCTGTTTCGACGTAACGAACATATTCTTCCCAGTTCTTTTCTATTTGATAGAACAGCAATTGTGTTGGTAAGAGTAAACTATCTGCATAGTGGGAGGTATATCTCTTACTGATAATCGCCCTAAGCGATTTCCAATCCGGTTGTTCGGTATTGGCTTTTCGATCCTGGTTCCAGAGTTTATCGTACAACTCTTCTTTTTTAATCACCCAACAGATCATATTTTGCGCGAAGCCAG
This sequence comes from Pedobacter sp. HMWF019, assembly GCF_003061025.1. GTDB lineage: Bacteria > Bacteroidota > Bacteroidia > Sphingobacteriales > Sphingobacteriaceae > Pedobacter. The sequence continues at coordinate 28,121 of NZ_QAIL01000308.1, forward strand.
CCTTTCCCATTATTCTGTCTGTCTTTTCCGGATTCTTATAAATCAGAGAGAATGCTCTGGAACCGGAATTAAAAGAATCCACACCTTCATTAGTCACAAAAGTTAAGTTGTCTTTTGAAAAAAACTCCTCTGCTTTCAGCTTACATAAGTAATTAACAATGTAATCTTCAGCAATCTGTTTTGCGTCCATACCCTCACCTAAATGTTTAGATAATCTCGACAATCCTGGCATTTGCCCGTAATCCAACATTTTGTTACGATAGGCCTTCATCAAGTTATAATATTGCTTTTTAGGATTCAAAGCACTCAGAGCAACTTTTTTAAAAGTCGTATCATCCAATTGCCCAGTAAACTTGTGAACAGCTACTCCATTAGAATCAAAGAAAAGATAGGTTGGATAGCACTTGACACCATATTCCTTTGCCATTTGATGAGCAATCTGAAACCATGAATTGATTTGATTGGTATCAATTTTATTGGAATCCATTTGCACTTTAACGGAGATGAAACGTTCGTTCATAAATTTTCCCAGTTCTTCATTTGGAAAGACCTCTTCATCCATAGCTTTGCAGGGACCACACCAGGTTGCAAACACATCTACAAAGAGATACTTGTTTTCTATTTTGGCTTTTGCCTTTATTTCCTCCCAGGTTTGCCCCTGTTCGAATTTAATTCCTTTTTTCTGAGCAAAGCTCAAGCCTGTAAGGCTTAAAAAAGCCATACTGAATAATAATTTTTTCATACTTATTCTCTTTATTTAAGTGTGATTCTAATAGGTCTCGTCATTAAGCTGTCTGTTTTTCGTTTCTCCTCTGGCGTTAACAAGCCTGGGCCCGGAGTTCTACCGGTACTGTCAAGCTCAAGTCCAGTATCAATTCCTCTCCTAGACGCACTAATACCATCTAACATCCATATTGGAGCCGGCTTATCTTTTAAGTAAAAGTCAAAAAATTGCATCATCCGTATCGTAAAATCCTTTGATTGATTCCCATCAACAGTGTGATCTGCATTAGGATAAACTAACATCCATGCTTTTTTTCCTAATCTACGTAATTGTGTAAAAAATTCTATGGCCTGAGAAAATGGAACTGCCCCATCTTTTGGGTTGTGCATAATCAACAATGGAGTAGTTATGTTATTAGCCCTAAAAATCGGGGAATTTTTGACGTAGGCTTCAGTTAAATCCCAAGGGGCTCCATTCATCCTATATTGTCCTCCACCTTCAAAACTACCTTGGAGACTAGCACCGCTATTTGATACCGTACCATATGCACTGATCATATCGGACAATCCAGAAGCAGTACAAGCAGCCGCAAATAAACTAGTATTAGCGACTAGATAGTTAGTTTGAATCCCACCAAAACTATGCCCTTGAATTCCAAGCTTTTTAGAATTAACATATGGCAATTTAGATACATAATTTGCCGCTGAAATGACAGCATCATAAGTTCCTTGCATTGGATCTCCAGGTGTATAGTGAATATCTGGCATTAGGACTAGATATCCATTACTCACATAAGTGGCAATATCTATTCGTCCATCCGAATATGCTGGTTCTAAAAAGGCATTTAAGCCATCCGATAATTTTTCGTAGAAATAAAAGATAACTGGATATTGTTTAGTGGCGTCAAAGTTTTCCGGTTTATACAAAATACCTTGTAAATTTCTACCATCTAGTGATTTCCAATTATGAAGCTCAGAAGTATACCAACTATATGCCTTCTCTGGATGAAGATCGGTAAGTACATTAAAAGTCTTAAAATCTCTAGTGCTAAAATAATTCGGTGACTCCGTTGCACTCATCCTTTGTACTATATACATTTCAGCGTTCTTTGCTTTGACTGGAATAGCGCCGAATGTACTTATCGAATTTCTATCCAAATGATAAACATAAGCTCCCATTGATAGCAAATGAGGGTCTTCAGATTTATTTATATTGACACAAAAGAATCCATTATCTTTTGTATCGACATTGAAAGCACTTAATATAAGTTTATCATCTTTAGAGAGTATTCCATCCTCATAATATAATCCTAACTTAAAAACGATATGATGTTGTAATCCATACTCATTGGTAAGGTTACAAGGACTTTTCTTTCCAGATGGATCTAATTTCCAGATATCATATTTGTCATAAATCAAAACGGACTCATCACCTGGTAACCAAGCTGCAATTCCTCTAGCAGCTGGAAAAACCCTGTCACTGCCAACAAATGACCATGATGTATTAAT
>NZ_QAIL01000309.1 GCF_003061025.1 Pedobacter sp. HMWF019
GATGGAGCTTCAGCAAAAATTACAACTCACAATTCAGTCTCTTCCGGAAAAATGTCAGCTCGTGTTTAAACTAAAGCATGAAAATGGCTATTCTCAGAAAGAAATTGCCAAAGAACTCCAGATTTCTGAGAAAACAGTTGAGGCTCATCTTTCTAAGGCCAGAAAAACATTAAAACAGTCTTTTGGTAAGTTATTTTCGGTGGTTATGTTTATTTATTTTTAAAATAAATTAATTCAGACTAAGGGATTTGAATGTTTTAAACGGCTATACTATAAATAGCCTGACTATGCCCTTTTCGGATATACCTTCTTATTTGTTTTTATCGGCCAAAAAGTGGCTTTCGGGATCTATTTCTGAAAAAGAGAAAATTGACTTTGATGCTTGGTACAATTCTTTTGATGATACCCGGATGGATGTGTATGGTGAGGAATCTGAATCTGAATTAGAAAATCGCCTGCAAGCCTATATCCTGCATAATATTACAAAAGAGGATGTAAAGGTAAAGAAAACGGACTGGTACTTTTGGTATAAAGCGGTTGCTGCGGCTGTGATTTTCATTAGTTTATTTTCTGTGTTGTTTTTCTACTTTAATAAAGGGAATAAGAGTAGTCGCTTTGCAAAAAGTTCTGAAATTATATCTCCTGGTGGAAATAAGGCTGTTTTAACTTTGGCTAATGGTCAAAAGATTTCTTTGACAGATGCCCTAAACGGGAAAATTGCGAATCAAGCTGGAATCAGCATTATTAAAACGAGGGATGGCCAATTGATTTATAATATGCGCCCGAAAGATGATGTGCCGGGCGCGGCGGATGCTTTTAATACGATTGAAACGCCCAAAGGTGGGCAATACCAGATCCTGCTTCCTGATGGAACGAGGGTTTACCTGAATGCTGCATCGTCTTTAACTTATCCCGCTTCATTTGAGGCAAAGAAAGACAGGGTAGTTACCCTTACCGGAGAGGCTTATTTCGAAGTTGCAAAAGACAGGGCCAGACCCTTTAAAGTGTTTGCCTTGCCTTTACCAAGACCGAATGTTGGTAGAAACCAGATTGTGGAGGTTTTTGGAACGCATTTCAATATAAATGCCTATGCTGATGAACCTAATGTTAAAACGACACTTGTAGAAGGTGCGGTGAGTGTGAATTATAAATATAAACTAACGCCAAATCACCAGTCTGTTTTTGACGGAAAGACCATGCGTATTGTTTCGGTGGATACTGGAGTGGAAACTGCCTGGAAGAATGGCGATTTTGATTTTCAGGATCAGGATCTGTCATCTGTACTCAGGATGATTTCAAGGTGGTATGATGTGGAATTTGAATTGCGCTTAAATACGGAAAACCTTCATTTTAGCGGGCAGGTATCTCGTTCAAAGGATATCTCGGCAGTGATTAAGATGATGGAATTAACCGGAGATGTGAAATGTAAAGTGGAAGGAAGGAGGATCATTATGACGAAATAAGCTACTTAAATGGGATCCTTAAAATGCCGGGAATGCTGTAAACATACCCGGCTAAGATTGGAGTCAGATTCTAAGTTTTGAAGATTATCAACTGAAACGATTGCTGCTAATTGCGAAAAGAGAGCATATCGTATAAACCAACCAACTCAAATGTATAAAAATTTTACCAAGAAATTAGGTAGGCCTCCTGGCTATGCCCTTAAATTCCTGCTCATTATGAAGTTAATTGTTGTCATATCTATGATAACTATTCTGCAGGTAAAAGCATCCATTAGTTTTGCGCAGAATATAAGTATCAATGAAAAGAATGCGCCTCTCGAAAGAATATTGAAAAAGATCAGGTCTCAAAGTGGTTATGATTTTTTTTATAACCAGGACCTGGTCCGTCATGTAAAAGGGATAGATCTGCAGGTAAGGAATGCTACTATTGAGCAAGCTTTACAGCAATGCCTTATGGATCAGTCTTTAACGTATACGATTGACAACAAAATTGTAGTCATCAAAAAGAAGGAATTGCCGGTATATCCGGTATTGGCCGATTCTGTGGTTACGGGAGTTGTCTATGATGAGCAAACCAGGGACAGGATTGCAGGGGTAACTATTCGGGTAAAGAATTCTACCCTCCGCATCATCACGGATTCCCGCGGAAATTTCAAATTAACGGCAGCTGTAGGTGCTGTATTACTGGTGAGTTATGTGGGCTATGAGAATCAAGAGGTCGTGGTCAATAGAAAAGTGATGGAGATCAGGCTGAAAGAATCTTCACAGGCATTGAGCAATGTTGTGGTCACAGGTATTTTTTCTCAATCAAAATCTACATTTACGGGTGCTGAGCGAACTTTTAGCGCACAGGAGTTATCTAAGGTGTCAAACAATAATGTGCTTACTGCACTGAAATCTCTGGATCCCTCTTTTCAGATACCGGAAAATCTGAATTTTGGATCTAATCCGAATGTTTTGCCGGATGTGGTTTTGCGGGGTGGAAATACATTGGTAGACATCAGGCAAAACGGACAAAATGATCCTTTTAATTATCAGCCTGCACCAAATGCACCCTTGTTTATTCTGGATGGCTTTGAAACGACTTTACAGCGGGTAAATGACCTGGATATGAATCGTGTTGCAAGTGTGACGATTTTGAAGGACGCGGGTGCAACTGCAATTTATGGTTCGCGTGGGGCAAACGGGGTTGTTGTTATAGAGCAGATCCGGCCTGCAAATGGCAAATTAAGGTTTTCTTACAACGCAAATGTAACTATTGAAGCACCAGATCTTTCTGGTTATGATCTGTTAAATGCCAGAGAGAAATTTGACCTTGAAGATCGTTCCAATATTTTTAAAAATTCTTTTAATACCACCCAGAATGCACTGGACCTGGTCCGTTCTTCCAGATTGAACGCGGTGAATCAGGGTATAAATACAGACTGGATCTCAAAGCCTTTAAGATCAGGTATAGGGCAGAAACATAATATTTATGTTGAGGGTGGTGCTGATGCGATTACTTATGGTTTGAGTTTAACCTATGATCAGAAATCGGGTGTAATGAAAGGTTCTGACCGGAAGACAACAACGGCTAACTCTTTTTTATCCTACCGTTTGAATAATTTTCAGTTCAGAAATGACCTGACTCTTAATTTCAATAAAGCAAACAATTCTCCTTACGGATCTTTTACACAATATACCAGGCTAAATCCCTACTGGACTCCTTATGATGCCAGTGGTAATCTGAAAGTTTATCTGGAGGAGGTAATAGACCCTCAAACGGGGAACAGGGTGACTTCGATGGATAGTTATGATAATCTAAATGGTTATGTGGGACGTCCGGTGAACCCATTGTATAATGCTTCGCTAAATATCACGGATCAAACCAGCTTCAGAGGGATTACCAATAATTTTGAGACCAGATGGCAAGCTAAGGACTGGCTTAGAATAACTGGTCGTTTGTCTTATGCACAGCAATCTGATGAGTCCGATATCTTTTTACCTGCACAGCACAGCTCTTTTGCCAATGTAGCTACTTTTGAAAAAGGCTCTTATACCAAGGGCAACGGGAGTATGCAGCGGATTGAAGGATTTTTAACTGGAGAGGCCAACCGGTCTTTCGGAAAGAATTTTCTGTCTGCTTCTGCTACGCTCAATGTAAAGGAGAATTCGTACAATACGCAGTCCATTCAGGTGCAGGGTTTCCCCAATCCAAATTTAGATCAGCTTATTCTTGGTAATCAATATCCAGCTGGAGGTAAACCGACGGGAACAGAGAGTTTATCGAGATCGGTTGGTACACTGGCCAGGATGGCTTATTCTTATGATAATCGGTATTTGTTTGATGCGACTTACCGTTTGGATGGTTCATCGTTATTCGGTTCTGACAGGCGTTTTGCTCCGTTCTGGTCTCTTGGAGCAGGATGGAATGTACAAAATGAGCACTTTCTTAAAGGAAATACAGCGATTAATGAACTGAGGTTGCGCTATACGCTTGGAACCACTGGTTCTGAAAGCTTTGAAAGTTATAAGGGCATCACAACGAGTCAATATTATACGGATAGGGAATACCGTGGGGTGATTGCTTCCTATTTATTGGGGTTCGGAAATTCGGCCCTGGCCTGGCAGAAAACTTTGAAACATAATGTGGGCTTGGACTTAACCTTGTTTAATAAGTTTACATTAAATGCCAACTATTTTATTGAACGTACCAAGGGGAGTATTGCATTTATTTCGAGTGCCCCTTCTACAGGATTTACTGGTTATTACGATAACATGGGAGATGTGGTCAATAAGGGCTATGAGCTTTATGGTCGGTACAACATCATTGCTAATCCCAGGAGTAGAAATAACCTGTCTGTATTTGCCAATGTTTTTCATGTCACTAATAAAATTGAAAAGATATCTTCAACGATTGAGGCATTAAACAAAAGAGCTAATACGACCAGATCGAGTACACCTTTGCCGCGTTATGCAGAAGGACAGTCTGTAAATGTAATTTGGGCAGTACAGTCGTTGGGCATAGATCCTGCTTCAGGGCTGGAGCTTTTCCGGAAGAGAGATGGTACCATAACAACAAATTATGATCCTGCCGACCAGGTAATTGTGGGCGATGCTACACCAACATTGTCGGGGACATTTGGAACCAATATGGAGTTGAATGGTATTGGTTTTAATGTGTATTTCCGGTTTAATTTTGGCGGAGATGCCTATAATCAAACGCTGGTTGACCGTGTGGAAAATGTAAACGTTGGGATGTATAATGTTGATCGACGCGTGGCGGAGCAACGCTGGCAGGCACCTGGTGATATTGCTTTTTACAGGGGGATTCTTGACTACAGAAATAATGCTACGCCTGCAATTACCTATGCAACTTCCAGGTTTGTTCAGCGGAATAATTTTATTACAGGAGAAAGTGCTTCTGTTTATTATCGTTTTTCGGATAAGTTCAATAAACGGATTGGTCTTCAAAATACCAAGATCACCTTATTCAGTAGTGAACTGTTCCGGCTGGCCAGTATTAAACGGGAACGTGGTTTGGACTATCCGTTCAGCCGTTCTTTTACATTGCAGTTGCAAACTACTTTCTAAAAAATCCATACATGTTCAATGTTCACAAGAAACAAAATTATATAGTGATGAAACCTATTAAACAATTTTTTCCAGTTTGCCTGTTTGGCCTGCTGCTGTTGCTTGCTTCCTGCAAGAAATGGCTGGATGTAAATCCTACAACGCAAGTGAAAGAAGGGGTTCAGTTTAGTTCTAAGCAGGGTTATACAGATGCATTATTTGGAATTTACCAAAATGCGGCAAAAACATCGGGGTATGGAAGAAACCTGACCTTTGGCTTGTTGGATATTCTGGCACAGCGTTACGAGAATAAAACATTGTCTACCTCGCTCTACTATAAGCTTGCACACTATAATTACAAAGATGCTGATGTAAAGGCATTGACTGATGCTGTTTTTACGAATGTTTATGGTTCAGTTGCGCAGGCAAATTATATACTGAAGAATATAGACAATAGTGGAAGCGTATTGGACGAAACGAGCAGAAGCATCATTAAGGGGGAAGCCCTGGGAATGCGCGGCTTCCTGCATTTTGATTTGGCACGTTTATTTTCTGAACGTTATGCCGATGGTGCAAATGCGGGCACTACTTCTATTGCATATATGAAGGAATTTACCGTAAAGCCACAGACGAGGTTAAGTTTGGGGGCGGTTTTAGATTTATGTGAAGCAGATCTTAAAGCTGCTGAGGTTTTATTGTCTGTAAACCAGAGTATCGATCAAATTTCTGGTAACCAGGGAAGCACCAGTGCGGATTTATTTCTTCAGTTTCGTCAGAATCATTTGAATTATTGGGCGGTAAAGGCAACGCTGGCCAGGTTGTATTTGTTCAAAGGGGATAAAGTAAATGCGCTAAAGTACGCCAGTGATGTGATCAACAGCCAGAAATTTTCTTTTGTGGTGCCCTCTGCGTTAAATGTAGATGCTACGGCTTTGACTTCTGATCTGACCTTTAGTTCCGAACATGTGTTTTCTATTTATGTTTCTGGCTTAAAGGTGGTGGCGGATGATGTATTTAAGAATACAACACCTACAGGAGAGGTTTCCGATCTGTGGTCTACCAGGACAAAACTGGATGCGATGTTCCAGGCTTCTTTGGTTGGCTATGGAACGGATATCCGCAGGCCGGGGGCCTCAAAGAATCTTTGGAGTGAGGTGACTACTGCCATTGTTTATACCAAGAAATACTGGAGTGATAATGCTTCGAATGTGAAACAAAGAATCATTCCAGTAATCCGCTTGGCAGAGCTCTATTATATTGCTGCAGAATGTGCACCGACTATGGACGAAGGAATAGGGTACCTGAATACAGTGAGGGTTAATCGCTTAATTCCCGCGCTGGCAGTTCCGGCTACACGTGAAGCTTTTGAAAATGAGATTCTGCTGGAATATCGTAAGGAGTTTTATGCAGAAGGACAGCTGTGGTTTTATTTTAAACGTAAAAATATGGTGAATATTCCAGATGGCGCGGCTAATCCAATGGTTAAAGACAATTACATTTTTCCTTTGCCTGATGCCGAACTGGAGTTTGGTACATCGGGAAATTAAATAAGAAATGATTATGAAACTGATTCTTAAAAGGAGCCTGGTGATGTGTTTCATCACGCTGGCTTTTTTATCCTGCAAAAGGGATAAAGAACTATTATTTAATGAACCTGGAGCTGTATATGTAACGGCTCTGCCAGACAGTACTGTTTTTACTTTTGCAACCTCTCCGGATGCGAAAGTTACTGATACGATTTTAATCACTTACCGGATTATTGGGAATGCTGTTCCACAAGATCGTCAGATCCGCCTGGAACCGAGAGATGGGGCTACTGCGAAGGCTGGCTACCATTATAAAGTGGGGCCGGCTGTGGTAAAGGCTAATCAATTTATCGCAACAGTACCTGTATATGTTTACCGGAAGCCAGGTCTGAAGGATAGTTTGGTAAATGTTATTCTGGATATTAAAGAAAATGCAGATTTCAAACTTGGGTTTGCCAATCAGCTGAGGTATAAGATATCCATCTCGGATGTGTTGTCTAAACCTACGATCTGGGATGCGGTTTGGGCATCTTATTTTGGAACTTATTCTGTGGTGAAATTTAAATTTTTACTGGCAGTTACGGGCAAAACCGATTGGAATTCTTACCCCTATCCGCAAGACTCCCGTTATCTTTCTCAAAAGGCGAAGAATGAGTTGCTGCTTTATAACCAAACCCATGGCCCTCTTGTGGATGAGTTTGGAATGGAGGTCATATTTCCGTAATAAGTGTTGAAGAATTCATTATCAATGATAAAAGTATACTAATGAAACCATCATGTGCAGTAG
>NZ_QAIL01000310.1 GCF_003061025.1 Pedobacter sp. HMWF019
ACCATGATCAATGCAGCGGCAACAGCTGCATATTTAAACCAGACCATTTTGGTTTCTTTGCCATAGTTGTTTGGACTGCTGATCTTTTTATCGATGGCAGTTTTAATATTTTCCTTTAAATGGAGATAATTACCTTCATTTTCTTCATTAATAAGGTCTTCATTCTCTTCAAACATATCGTAATAGGTTTCAAGGAATTTAATCTCTTTACTATTTGCTTCTTTTTTCCTGTATTTCTCTAAAATTTCAAGAAAATATTTTTTTTGAGCGTCTTTCATGGTCTGGTCTATATAGAATAGAGTCTGAAATTCTAAAATAGCCCACGCCGTTGCAAAATATTTTTTGTTTTTTTGAATCTGTGGTATTTATTACTGTCGGAATTTGAACTACCAGACAGAATACATCGCAAAAAGGAGGTGAAAAACCAGAAGTGATGTTCTTAGTGCGGCCAGAGCTTTGCCGAGTTGGTTTCTTACGGTTTTAGGGGAAATGCCCAACTGATCTGCGATTTGCTGACTGTTCATATCTTGCTCGAAACGCATTTTAAAAATGATCCGCTGTTGGGTTGGCAATGTATCTACCAATTCATTAAAGGCATCCAGGAATTCCTGATGGAGCATTCCCGCATCCGCACGATCATGTTCATCGCTTATATTTTCAATGGTATCGGGGAGTGGACTTTGTTTGCCCTGCTTTTCAAAATATTTAAAAACTCCATTTCTGGCAGAGGTATGCAGATAGGCAGCCAGATTTTCAATCGGGGATGTTGTGCCTCTGGTCCATAACTGGACAAACACATCCTGGGCAATGTCCTGGGCTTGCTGTTCGTCGTTTAGCCTTTTATATGCAGCATTATATATTTGCTTCCAATGCCGGTTATACAGCGCATCGAAAGCAGGCCTGGACCCTTTACTTAGCTGGAGCAAAAGTTCGGTATCGTTCGCATTGTATAAACTATCCTGAAGCATCTTAACTGATCAAACTGCTGGTAAGTTATCATTTTATCGCTTTCCCTGCAAAGAAAAAACGTATTACCAATGAATTGCCGGTCATGCAACCCTTGTTTTATTAACACTTTGAGCGTTCTTCAATCCAATGCCAGTAAAAAAATTTTCGGATAATTAAAAATTTGTGTATTATTGCAACATGAACATGACATCAATACAAAGCTTTATACCGCAGCCGATTTATCGGAGAGGATAAGCTATGTATTGAATAAAAATATTTAAAACAGAGAATCCTCTTAGATAAGTCTAAGGGGATTTTTTGTTTTAACAAGATTTTTTAGAGTAATATATCAATTGGTTAGATTACCTGCTTTGGGAGCAGGAGGCTCCCGGTTCGAGTCCGGGTTACTCTACACATTTTCCTGTGGTGCAATGGTAGCACGTCTGATTTTGGTTCAGAAGATTGTGGTTCGAGTCCATGCAGGAAAACATAGGTAACAGAAAATTAAAATATGAAAACAACATCAATACAAAGCTTTATACCGCAACCGATTTATCGAAGGGGATAGCTATGTATTGAATTTAAATATTTAAAACAAAAAGTCCTCTTAGATAAGTCTAAGGGGACTTTTTGTTTTAACGGAAATTTTTAGAGTAGTATATCAATTGGTCAGATTACCTGCTTTGGGAGCAGAAGGTTCCCGGTTCGAGTCCGGGTTACTCTACAATAAAAATGGAAATATAGCTCAATGGTTAGAGCAGTACTCTTATACGGTATCGGTTAAAGGTTCGAGTCCTTTTATTTCCACATGGTTTTCATATAATACTTCAGCCTGGAGAGTCTTGGTATGCTCAGCGTTTCTTAGAGAACAGCCACTTCGGTATATCTTCGCCGAGAAGTGCCGTTGAAACGATATTATCGTGTGTTCTGTTTTCAAAGATCCAGTATCTGGTTTTCCGGTATTGGTTGATCTCCTGATATAGTTGTTCACTCCCGGAAAATGGGTTTTCGGTATCCTTTTCTCCATGGATTAGCCATATAGGAACATTCTTAAGTGAGTCTGTATGATCAAACTGTGGTACACCAGCAATAGCTACGGCTGCTGCAAACTTATCTGGCTTAAAATTAAGGAGATCAATGACTGATGACCCTCCCATAGAGTAACCTACAAGATAAATCCTGTTTTCATCAATATTGTATTCTTTCTTTATGGAATCGATCAGATCTACAATAGCGAACAGTTGAGGTTCTGCCTTTGAAGTGAGTATCCCCTTTTTGCTATCTGGGGCATATATAGTGGGGCGGGTGGCGAATTGTGGGGCTACGATATATCCCTGAAATTTTTCTCTTATATTTTTCTCGAGCCAGATTCTGGCCAATGGTTCCAGCTGATTTTTATTGTCAGATCCTATCCTGCTTGAATTATGAAATGTAATGATCAGTGGATATTTTTTCGACGGCTGATTGTTATAGGGAGTTAATAAGCGATAAGGTATGCTCTGATTACTCTTGGTTAAAAAGGATCGGTAGAGAAAATCCTGATCATTTAAGCTGTTAAGTAATTTTTTAGACTCCAGTGTGGCTACGCTGTCGTTCTTAAAAGGTATGACGCTCGTTCCATAGTTTTTATAGGAAGTTTGGCAGGATGGTAATGTACATAACGTGAAAATCAACGCAGTGAAATAGAGATGAAATCCATAATATTTACGCCAAATGGTGTGTGTTTTCCTCATTTTATTTGTTTCTTAATTTTTACAAACCTATAGTTACTTATCACAAGGTACAAACCAAAAGAAAACAATATATCTATAACTAAATACAACCATTTGAACCATTTCAAAGTACTGCAATCGTTACATTTTCCTCCTGTGTCTTGCATAAAAAACAAAAGGAAAACCAATTTTTGTAAGGCCATCGCTTACCCCACTGTAGTCACTTAAAAGGACCGTTAGGGTAATAAATATACAAGGCGTTGGAATTGGTATTCGTCTTATTAATTTCTGTTTCCTCATAAGAGGGTACCGCTGCTTTCCTATTCAAATCTACTTGTTATCTGGAATGGAGTATAATTACATAAAGACCGACTCCTAAGGTCTAGGAATGAAAGTTGTTCTTAAATAAGCAGATGTACCAAGAACAGGAAGCAATACTATAATAGCAATCCACACAATCTTATGTAAGAGACTGAGCTTGTTATTTTTTAGAGTTTTAACAATGCCATATATAATATAAATCAATACAACAGCCAATAATATAAATTGCCCAATTATCATAAACGCGAATATATTAAGTAACAATAGACTTCAACTTAACAAATGGACTAGTAAAATCATCATTGGAATGATAGAGCGTGTTTAGTATATTTTCTTCGTTTATCATGAGGGTTAATTTTAACTTTTACATCTCTTTAAATCCAGATACTTAGTGCAGCATCTTAATCTATAAGTCTAGTTAAATTTGAAAATACATATTTTAAATTACCTGGCATCTTAAATGATTTAGGAACAGAAATTACAACTATTTCAGGTACATCCTTTCTGATGTTCTCTTTCATAATGCAAAAATTCTCATACAATTTTTCTTTAGCAAAATCAGGAATTTTACTACAGGTTTCAAAAACACATAGCGTATCTCTATTCTCTATGTTTTCGCAGATATAAAGGTTTGCATTGGTTATTTTGCCACTACAAACTGATTCATTAGGATATGTTTCCAAAATTTTCAACCAGTACATTGCAGATTTCCCAGGTCAGCTCTTTTAAAATCTTTAACATATAAATCCCTTTTTTGTAAGTCAGGTTTCTCAGAACATCCGCCTATCATACAAACAAAAAAGGCCAAAGTGCAAAAAGAGATTATATTTTTTATTTTTTGTGTCATTCTTTAGCCGAGCTAAGCTGTTAAATTGAACAAAGAAATCTCATACATTCTATTTTGTCACTTCGCTAAAAGAAATCCTGTTTCCAAAAGGATCATACACTGTAACCAGAATCTCATTATCGTCCCACTCAGGCACCATTATACCAGGACGGTTGTATTTATATTCCTGATCAAGAAGTTGCCGATGATAGTCTTTTAGAGACTTAAACTCCTCAATCCGCAAATGTGCTCCAGGACTGGAATCACCATGATGCTCTGATAAATGAAATACAATATCCCGCAGCGAGATCTGCATATAAATCGGAGACCCTTCCGGGCTATGCTTCCAATCTATTTTGAAACCAAGCCAGTCTACATAAAACTCAATTGCTTTATGATAATCGAACATCCGGAGGATAGGTATTATCAGTGCCATATAAAGATTTTTATAATTTCACTAATC
>NZ_QAIL01000311.1:0-8764 GCF_003061025.1 Pedobacter sp. HMWF019
CCTCCTGAAAGCTTACTATTGCCCTTCGACAATATTTCTGAATCAGATTTAAGAGCGTCACTTTTCTTACAACCACCTAAAATAGCTGCAAAGGCCAAGATAACACAGGCCATTTTTGTTTGTTTTTTCATAAAAGCATTATTTAATAAAAGCGTTTTCTAAGAGTCGACAAAGATATCAACAGAAAACGATCTAACAAATCAAGATTTCAATAAAAAAGCCAACTAACTCTATGCTAGCCACATTTATTACTCTTTTTTATTCTCTTCTACAAACCAGAATTAATAAGGATCTTATTAGTAATTTTGCTACTAAATCTCATATCAACAAATTAGATTTTGAAACAATACCAATGAATAAAAAATTACGCAATCTCAACCCTGTACCTACCCTCTTTTACTCCATTTTCATCTTTCTACTAACTACCATTCTCGGTTCATGTAAGAAAGACACCACTTCTGACATCAATGAAACCCGAGATACCTTCCCTAAAATATTCGCACAGTTCTGGGATAAAATGAATAGTAAATACGTGTATTGGGACAGAGAAACCACCGATTGGAATTCTGTATACAAACAATATAAGCCATTATTTGATCAGCTCAGCAATAGTGATGAAGACAAAAGAAAGGCAATGTCCTACTTCACACAAATGACAAGCAACCTAATCGATCATCACCTCAGCATCACCTTCCTTGAACAACCGCTAAACGGATCCGTGATTAATCCTTCTTTAGCTAGAAAAGTTAAAGCACAAGGCTACCACGGCAGATATAACTATGATTATATGGTTAAACCTTATTTAGACAATGGCTTTGTCTCTGGAAGAGGAAATATTAGTAATAATGGAGAATTGATAAGCGCCACATCAGGCACCATCAACAATAACATCCTTTATTTCCATTGCAATTTCTTTGCGCTCAAACAGTCCTATAATTCAACCGGAGACAATACCATAAAACAAATTCTTAACTACTTTTTTTCTAACCTAAAAAAAACCGGGAATCCCATTAAAGGTATTATACTAGACCTTAGAAACAACAACGGCGGCAATATAGAAGACCTTAATTTTCTCGCGGGCAAGCTCGTTCCTCAAGATCATATTTTTGGCTACAGCAGAAGCAAAACCGGCATGGGGAAACTCGATTACCTGCCTTGGCTCGAATCCAGTCTAAAACACGATCCTGACTATTCAGGAACCGTCCCCATCATGTTATTAGGAGACAATTTCTCAGCATCCTTATCTGAAATTATGATTATTGCATTGAAATCTAAAGCCAATCTATTCATAGGAGAACAAACTTATGGCGCTACAGGACCACTCTCAGATCCAGATATTTTTAATGCTGGTTCCTTTAATATCGGAACTTTTTTAAGTGTAAAGACATCTTCAGTAGAATTTAAAGGCATAGACGGGACTTTTTATGAGGGAATTGGCATTACACCAGACATTTCCTCTCCTTTCAATCTTCAAGCACTATCCGCAGGAAAGGATCTTCAGCTTGAAACAGCAATAAATCAAATCAACAAAAATGAACATTAAAAAATCGCTCTCTATCATTGCTTCTATTTGTTTAACCTGTATCCTAAATGTAAAAGCCCAAACAAATATTGGTCTGGATGCTGGAATAACTTACAATAAATTAAGGTTCAAGCCTGTAAATAGCAACCTCACCCTATCCTCTAAGCAAGGCTATATCATAAACTTGAATATAGACCATCAACTGAACAAATGGATCGCAGTTGAAGCTTCACCCGGTATGCTGCAAAAGAATTATTCCCTCAAAAACACCAACAACATCTATCAGGATATAAACAACACCTATCTGCAACTCCCAATAAGTATCAAATTCGAAAGGAAGTTAATAAGCCGATTAAATTTATCAGCCGCACTGGGAGGATACTACGCCTATTGGATAAAAAGTACAATCAATGGCATCGCACCAAACGTTTTCGAACTGTCCTCAGGTTCAGAAGGAGACGAGCTAATTAAAGTAGAAGGTATTAAATCCCAATATCCTTTTAGCCAGCGTGACAACCGATCAGAGTTTGGCTGGACAGCCAAGATAGGCTTAAACTATAGAATTCTAAACGATCTCTCTTGTTCGATAAAGGGGCATTATTACCGATCTCTAACAGGCCAGCAAAAACAGATCGATGAGTTACAAGCCTCAAGATACAATGAAACACTAGCAGCAACGATAGGAATTGCATATTCTTTCAAGTAAGATGCAATTCCAAATTTCCCACTTAACCCAACCAATCCGAGCCAAAACTCATAAGAATTAAAAATCAGCCATTGTATTCATATTACCAAATTCTTTATTTGGATTATTAAACTTAACAAGTTCCCATGATAAAAAAACGCTCTATATGCCAATCTCATGGCATCCCATTAATAACAAACCCATTCCAACAAGTAATAATTTAGTGTACGGCTCAATTCTTTGATTCAAATCAAAAAGATTAATCTACCTTTAGCAAATTTTCTGGGTATTAGAAATTTAAGTTCCGTATCTAGTCCGGTTCAAATTTTGAACGTTATTACGCAAAATCATATCCCTTCCTTTTTATCATATTTAGTAGCCAGAAGTATTATGGTCTAATTAATAAATTAACAATGAAAAGAACAATCAAAAAAATGTGTTTAGTTTCTCTCTCTGTAGCTCTCGTTACAATAGCTGGATGTAAGAAACAATCAAATGAACTTACAAAAGAAGAAGTTAAAAAAGAATCTTCTGTAGATTCACTGGAGATTGAGTCCTTAAAAATCTATTTATCGGAACTCTACCATTTAGACATTAAAGAGATCAGCTTTGATCCAAAAACAGGCAACTTTATCTATCATGACGTTGTACAAATAACCAGAGAACGATTGATAGAAATTAGAAATTCAAACAAGAAATAAGTTAAAAGCCTTTTTTCAAAACCTTGCTTCTGCCATGATAATTTTGGTCTCAGAAAATGCAAAACCAAAGGGTCTAAGGACATTAAAGCATTAGATGAAAGCCTATTTTTTTCAGACACTATTCGAATTATAGAAAGACTTAAACTTTTAACTGTTGATAAAATAAGACCAAACCCCAAGAAATCAGAATATAAAATCTACCAGAATTACAGATCTATTTAAGAAAAGCAGACACAACGAAATAGTCATAAATGTAGGCAAATTAGGCATGGAATATCGATTTCAGCTAAAGAAGTTTGCAAAAAAAAGTCCCGTAAAAACTTAAACTCAAAGATCTAACAGTAAAGTTATTTTTTGCTTCGTTAAATAGACTTTACCCTCATTGTAATTACCAAGAAACTTGATTAGCTTGTCTTGTTCTTTTTGAGACAATAGAAGCGTTGTTAGCCACTTCTTTTTTTGCTTGAATTTTCGGTTGTTGTTCCTTCTTACACCCATTGCTTATTAGGAGAGCGAGCGAGAAAGAAACAAAACATAGTTTTTTTAACATTTTGTTTATCGTTAATGTGTATAACCAGACCTATTTCTGATTGATGGTAAAGATAGATTTTAAGAAAAAAATAAGTAATGTATCCAGATTTTCCATACAAAAAGTAGGTAGGATTATCAATGCCCAAATGGGAGTAAATTTTTGATGACCGTAATAGTATTTTGACAGCCTTACTATAATATAAACACAATTATTTGTACGGTATAATTGAAGGAAATATCCGGTCTGACTAAATACAGGATATGAGTATGTCACAATTATCTGTTCCTCCTTCTTTATGCAATGAATAATACCTTCTTGCGCGCATTAATCAGGCGCCGTAGAGCTTCCATATTCTCTTTGCTTTCGCTAAGGCTTCTCTTCGGCTATAGCCATATAAAACAAGTATAAAAATTGAACTCTAAACTGATTGGGTTTTCAGCGGGTCTGGATTCTTATTGAGCACTGACCAAACCTCCATAAACGCAAAAAAGCCGCTTAATCTCTTAAGCGGCTTTTCTATATATAAAAGTCTGTTACAACTTCCGTTTCACTTCAACCTGTTCGTAGGCTTCTACAATATCCCCAACCTCAATGTTATTGAAGTTCTGAATATTCAGACCGCACTCGTAACCTCTGCTCACCTCTTTCACATCATCTTTATAACGTTTCAGTGAAGCCAGCTCACCAGTGTAAATCACGACACCATCCCTAACAATACGGATCTTGCTATTCCTGGTAATTGTACCATCCAACACCATACATCCTGCAATGGTACCCACTTTCGTAATTTTGAAAGTCTCTCTGATCTCCACGTTCGCAGTGATTTTCTCTTCGAATTCCGGAGCAAGCATACCTTCCATCGCCGCTTTGATCTCATTGATCGCATCGTAGATGATAGAGTACAAGCGAATATCGATTTGCTCGGCCTCAGCCAACTTACGTGCACCAGATGAAGGACGTACCTGGAAACCGATAATGATCGCATCAGAAGCAGATGCCAGTAATACATCAGACTCTGAAATCTGACCTACAGCTTTACTAATGATGTTCACCTGGATCTCTTCAGTAGACAGTTTCAATAATGAATCTGACAAGGCCTCGATAGACCCATCCACGTCACCTTTGATGATCAAGTTCAGCTCTTTAAAGTTACCAATTGCCAAACGACGGCCAATCTCATCCAGAGTAATGTGTTTCTGCGTACGCAAGCCCTGCTCACGCATCAATTGTAAACGTTTGTTTGCAATCTCTCTTGCTTCCACTTCACTCTCCAGTGCATTGAACCTGTCACCGGCAGTAGGCGCACCCTGCATACCCAATACCTGTACCGGTACCGAAGGACCTGCATTGTCCACTTTCTGTCCACGCTCGTTAAACAACGCCTTAACACGTCCGCTATAACTCCCCGCTAAAATCGGATCTCCAATTTTTAAAGTACCCGCCTGTACCAGAACTGTTGTAACGATACCACGGCCTTTATCTAAAGTAGCCTCAATTACGCTACCAGTAGCACGTTTATTAGGATTTGCTTTCAGCTCTAGTAATTCGGCTTCAAGCAATACTTTTTCCAATAACAGATCAACGTTCAATCCGCTCTTACCAGAAATCTCCTGCGACTGGAATTTACCACCCCAATCCTCTACCAGGATATTCATCATAGACAACTGTTCGCGGATCTTATCCGAGTTTGCACCCGGTTTATCAATCTTTGTAAAAGCAAACACCAATGGAACACCTGCAGCCTGCGCATGGTTGATTGCCTCTTTTGTCTGAGGCATCACCGCATCGTCCGCAGCAACCACAATGATCGCAATATCCGCCACTTTCGCACCACGAGCACGCATCGCTGTAAAGGCTTCGTGACCCGGTGTATCCAGGAACGTTACTTTCTTGCCAGTTGGAGTAGTAACCATATAGGCACCAATGTGCTGGGTAATACCCCCTGCCTCACCGGCAACCACATTTGCTTTACGGATATAATCCAGTAAGGAAGTCTTACCATGATCCACGTGACCCATAATGGTCACAACCGGAGCCCTTGGTTCCAAATCTTCTTCTGAATCCTCTTCTTCAATTAAAATATCACCCTCATCATCCGGTTTAACGAATTGTATCTCGTAACCAAACTCATCAGCAACAATTGTTAAAGTTTCTGCATCCAAACGCTGGTTGATCGATACGAACATTCCAAGGCTCATACAAGTACCGATAATCTTAGTTACCGGAACATCCATCATATTGGCCAGTTCGTTTGCCGTAACAAACTCGGTAACCTTTAATACTTTGGATTGTAATTCCTGTTCTAAAGCTGCCTCATCTGCAGACATGGCTACATCATCCCTTTTCTGGCGACGAAGTTTTGCACGTTGCGCAAATTTACCAGACTTACCTGCTCCGCTTAAACGGGCAAGTGTTGCCTTGATTTGATCTTGGATCTCTTTTTCCGTAGGCTCTTCTTTAGATCCGCCAGGATGCGCTCCTGGTTTGTTGTTTCTAAAATTAGGCCTGCTGGCTGCATTATTTGTATTATTTCTAAAATCCGGTCTGTTGGTAAACGTAGGTGCACCTGCAGGTCTTGGAGGATTCTGCTGGCCGGCCGGAGGATTGTTTCCCTGACCTTGCGCTCCCTGATGTTGTCCCTGGTTCGGGTTTTGCCCCTGACCAGGATGTCCTCCCGGAGTTTTTTTACGTTTACGCTTTCTCTTCGCGCTCTCGCTATCGTTAGACGACGCAATTGGCTGAGACTTACGTTCTGGTGTTGTTGGCAACACAATCTTGCCAATAATATTTGGCCCGGAAAGTTTTACTGACCTGGCTTTAATAACCTCTACCTCTTCAGGCTTTTCAATTTTTGGTTCCACTGCTTCTTTTACCGGTTCCGGTTTAATTGCAGCAGGCTGCTCAGCAGGTTTTGGCTGCTCCTCTGCCTTCACTTGGGCAACGGGCTGAACCGGTTCTGCTTTAACCTCTGCAGGTTTTTCTTCTTTTATAACTTCTGCAACCTTTGGCTCCTCTTTCGGTACTTCAGGTGCAGGTGTTTCTTTTTTAACCTCAGCAACAGGTGCCGGAGCAGGAGTTACCGGCGCAGGGCTAACAGGAGCTTCCTCTCTCTTAACCGGACGCGTTTTTGAATTCAAATCATCCAGGTTAATTTTCCCGATGATCTTCACCCCAGGCAAAGAACTCTCTTCTGTTTTCTCAGCAGCTTTTTCTTCTACCGCTTTTACAGGAGTTTCTTCTTTAGCCACCGGGCGTTCTTCTTTCGGTTTCTCAACCGGAGGTGTATACGAATGAAGATTCTTGATCAGAACACCTTCATTTTCGAATTCAACATTTTTCTGCGGGGCTTCTGCAGCTCTCTCCACAACTTCAGGTTCATCCCGACGAATTTTACCAATAACAATCTGATTGGCTTCTTCTTTTACGATCTTATCTCCCTGAAATTCTTTCAATAATGCATCATACATATCCCTTGAAAGTTTTGTTGTGGGTTTATTCTCGACAGAAAAGCCTTTTTTCTCCAGGAACTCAACGGCCGTAGCTATCCCTACGTTAAGTTCCTTAACTGCCTTAAATAAAATTATTGGTTTGTCGTCTGACATTGATCTCCTCTTTTTTCTTAATTCTTATACAAAAGTAACGTTTATTCTTGTTTTATTTCATGTGTATGTGATTTGTTTTTAATTTCCCACATGAACCTCAGTGCTCCTTAAGCGCACTGCAAGTTACGTTTATTCAAATTCTGATTTTAAAATACTAACAACTTCTTTAATTGTTTCTTCTTCTAAATCAGTACGTTTTACTAATTCATCTATCGAAAGTGACAATACACTCTTAGCTGTATCACAACCGATGGCTTTTAATTCATCGATAATCCAGCTATCGATCTCATCTGAGAATTCTTCGATATCCACATCTTCATCTTCTTCACCAGCCTCACGATAAACATCAATTTCATAACCTGTCAGTTTACCCGCAAGTTTAATGTTGTGCCCACCACGTCCAATGGCCAGGGAAACCTGATCTGGTTTCAAATATACAGATGCATGTTTGGTTACATCATCCAATTTAATGGAAGTGATTTTTGCCGGACTTAATGCCCTGGTAATGTATAATGAAATATTATTGGTGAAATTGATCACATCAATATTTTCATTTTTCAGTTCTCGCACGATACCGTGAATACGTGAACCTTTCATCCCCACACAAGCACCAACCGGATCGATCCTGTCATCATAAGATTCAACCGCTACTTTGGCACGCTCTCCTGGTTCACGAACAATTTTCTTAATGGTGATCAGACCATCAAAGATCTCAGGAACCTCAATTTCAAACAAACGCTGTAAAAATTCAGGGGCGATCCTGGAAATAATGATCTTTGGTGTACTGTTGATCATATCCACTTTAGAGATCACCGCTCGAACCGTATCTCCTTTTTTGAAATAATCCGCAGGGATCTGCTCTGTTTTAGGCATCAGCAATTCGTTGCCTTCATCATCAAGCACCAAAGTTTCTTTTTTCCAAACCTGGTAAACCTCTCCTGTTACGATTTCACCAACGCGGTCTTTATATTTTTTAAATATCTCGTCTTTTTCAAGCTCCAGAACTTTAGAAACCAGGGTTTGACGTGCAGCCAAAATAGCCCTTCTTCCAAAGCTTTCCAAGGTGATCTGCTCAATGTAGTCGTCTCCAACTTCCATATCGGGATCGATTTGTTTAACCTCTGCCAGTTCAATTTCCAGATCATCGTCTTCAGAAAAGCCATCTTCCATGACCTTCCTTGTACGCCAGATCTCTAAATCCCCGTTATCAGGGTTAACAATCACATCACAATTCTCATCCGTACCATATTTTTTCCTCAACATACTACGAAACACCTCTTCCAGCACACTAATCACTGTTGGGCGGTCGATGTTCTTGAAGTCTTTAAACTCCTGGAATGAATCGATTAAATTAATATTGCTCATTTTTATTTAAATGAAATTAAAACCTTTACTTCTGTTATATTCTCCAGTCCTATAGTGTTTTCCACCAGTTGAACCTTTTTTCCTTTTTCTTTGACTTTTTCTTCAATTGTAAGACTGTTCTCTCCAACCGAAAGCAATTTACCCTCTTTCTTATCTCCCCCTGCCAGTTTTACACTCAAGTCCCGACCAATATTTTTATGATACTGTCTTGTTAGTTTTAATGCTTCGCCAACACCGGGAGAAGATACCTCCAGGTTATAAGCCTGTTCAATCGCATTTTCTTCTTCCAAATGAAAACCAACATGTCTGCTGATGGCCGCGCAATCCTGGATACTTATGCCTTCATCACCGTCAACC
>NZ_QAIL01000311.1:8774-13169 GCF_003061025.1 Pedobacter sp. HMWF019
AAACAATTCCGGTCTGTCCGCAATTTTTTCTTCAACCAGTTCTTTTACTCTCTTTTCAACCTGCATAACCAATTTGCTAAAATAGAAAAGAGGGGACTCCTGCCCCCTCTTACCCTTTATATCAGCGCAAAGATAAGAATATTTTTTTTATCATTATACAATAATTGATCTTATATTGAATTTTTATTTGTATTAATTGGCCCGAAAGCCTGAACGGTTTACTTGCCACTACCGAAGATCAATCCATTAACTATCGGCTTAGCACCTTTTGCACCGGCTTCAGCTTATAAGTCATCTGGCCCTTGAGCATAGCTCCAGCATTGGCAAACTGGCTATTTAAATACGTAAGCACCAAATAATCCCTTCCTTTAACAAAGGAGCTTTCCGGTTTGAAAATGACGGCACTGTCCTGAACAGAAATCAAGCCTTTTACAGGCTGCTCCACAACACTGGTGTCTTGCTCAGAAGGCGTTTGCAAAATAGAAAGCAGGCTATATAAAAGAGAATCTTCAGCCGGACTATTTTTTAATTGCGCTAAACCTGCGGCACTTATCCCTGAAATCACTACTGCATTGCTGTCTGAAGAAAAAGAGATCAAAACTGGCTTATTATTTGCGGTCGAACATCCGATAAACAAACAAAAAAAGCAGGCCATTCCTGCTAATTGGGTTATACGTATAAACATATTACTAAATTAAACATTATGAGGCTAATTATCGAAATCTTATTGATGGGGCTCGCTGTACTCATCGGGGCTTACATTGTACCAGGAGTACATGTAGACGGCTTCGGAAGCGCTATTATTGCCGCTGTCTTGATCGCACTGGCCAATGCAACGGTTGGACTTATTTTAAGGGTAATGACATTTCCCCTGAATTTCCTTACCCTGGGCTTGGTTTCCTTCATCATCAGTGTATTGATGATCATGCTGGTTTCTCATTTTATGAGCAGCTTCCATACCTCTGGCTTTTTGGCATCGGCAATCTTAGCCATTGTATTGGCCATTATCAAAGGAATTTTCGGTAGTTTTTCCGAAGATTAAAAAACAAAAAAGCGCAGCTGAATATCGCTGCGCTTTTTTAAAGATTTATTTAAGTATATCTCTGGAGATTACCACTTTTTGAATCTCAGAAGTTCCCTCATAGATCTGGGTAATCTTTGCATCCCTCATCAGTCTTTCCACATGGTATTCTTTTACAAAGCCATAGCCTCCATGAATCTGTACTGCTTCTACAGTCACATCCATTGCTACTTTTGAAGCATAGAGTTTGGCCATAGAGCCCGCCAGTATATAAGATTGCCCCTGGTCTTTTAACCAGGCTGCTTTATACACCAATAACCTTGCAGCCTCAATTTGTGTAGCCATGTCCGCCAGTTTAAAAGCAATGGCCTGATGATCTGAAATTGGTTTCCCAAAAGCTTTGCGTTCTTTTGAATAAGCCAGGGCAAGCTCATAAGCGCCCGCAGCTATACCCAATGCCTGTGCAGCGATACCTATACGTCCGCCTTCCAGCGTTTTCATTGCAAATTTAAACCCAAAGCCATCTTCACCAATCCTGTTTTCCTTAGGTACTTTCACATCATTGAACATTAATGAATGCGTATCAGAACCACGGATACCTAACTTATTCTCCTTTGGACCAACGGTAAAACCTTCCATTCCTTTTTCAACAATGAAAGCATTAATCCCTTTATGTTTTAATTCACGATGTGTTTGCGCGATAACCAGGTAAGTAGAAGCTGTGCCCCCATTGGTGATCCAGTTCTTTGTGCCATTCAGCACATAATGATCTCCTTTGTCCTCAGCTGTTGTTTGCTGCGATGTCGCATCAGAACCCGCTTCAGGCTCCGATAAACAGAAAGCACCGATCTCTCTCCCTGATGCCAATGGTTTTAAATATTTTTCCTTCTGATATTCCGAGCCATACGATTCCAGCCCGTAACAAACCAAAGAATTGTTTACAGAAACCACCACTGATGCAGAAGCATCAATTTTGGAAAGTTCCTCCATTACAAGAACATAAGACAAGGCATCCAGTCCGCTTCCTTCGTATTTTTCGGATACCATCATACCCAAAAACCCCAGCTCACCTAATTTTTTGACTTGTTCTGCCGGAAACTTCTGATGTTCGTCACGCTCAATGACTCCAGGCTTTAACTCAGTCTGCGCAAAGTCGCGCGCAGCCTGCTGGATCATTAATTGTTCTTCGCTTAATTGAAATAGCATAATTTTTATATTTAGAAAAACACATTTTGCCAAATTTAGTTATTTCCAAACCAATATACTATGGCAGCATAGTATTTTATTAAATTCACAAAAATCCTGCTGTTTACTTAAGAAGATGGTTGTTGTCGTCAGGGAATACGAGTATAGGATGATATTTTTTTGCCTCTTCTACAGGAAGTGAACCATAGGACATAATGATCAGGATGTCGCCTACCTGAACCTTTCTCGCCGTTGCACCATTCAGACAAACTGTTCCGGTACCCCGCTCTCCTTTGATCACATAGGTTTCAAAGCGCTCGCCATTGTTGTTGTTCACGATTTGAACTTTCTCATTGGCAATAATTTGCGCGGCATCCATCAGATCTTCATCAATGGTAATGCTGCCAACATAATTCAATTCTGCCTGTGTTACTTTAACACGGTGTATTTTCGATTTTAAGATCTCGATAATCATGGTACAAAGTTAGTTAAACTTAAAGGGAATTCTACAACTTGTTTTGTTAGCTGAGTAACACATTATCAATCAAACGTGTCTCACCAACCTTAGCCGCCACAAGTGCAACCAGGTTTTTCACCTGTTTATCAGACTCCGGAAGTAAAGTTTCACCATTTGCAATGGTAAAATAATCAAGTACAACTCCTGGTGTACTGCTGATCATCTTCTTTGCCACAGCCAGCAATTCTGCCACAGGTTCAGTTGCAAAATGCGCCTTAACATAATAAAGTGCTTTACTTAATACCAATGCATGCTGCCTGTCTTCTGCCGAAAGGTGGATATTCCTGGAACTCATCGCCAGCCCATCCTCTTCCCTGATGATAGGACAAGTAATGATCTGTACCGGAAGTTTAAAATAACGCACCATATTTTCGATCATTAGTACCTGCTGAAAATCCTTTTGTCCAAAAAAAGCGAGATCCGGATTCACCGCATCAAACAGTTTTTTTACAATTTGTGTAACCCCCTGGTAATGCCCTTTTCTAAATTCTCCCTCCAGCAGAAATTCTGCATTTCCAAGATCAATATGCCAGTTTTCCTTAACAGGATACATTTCCTTTACAGATGGCATGAATACAACATTGCATCCTGCATCTTCCAGCATTTTAATATCATGTTCCAGTGGCCGTGGATATTTTTCCAGATCTTTTGGGTCCGTAAACTGTGTTGGGTTTACAAAAATGCTGCAGACTACAATGTCAGCCTGCTGTTTTGCCAGATCAATAAGGGAAACATGCCCCTTATGAAGGGCGCCCATGGTTGGAACCAGGGCTATTCTTTTCTGAGCAGTCTTTAGCGGCTCGAGCAGCGTTTTTAACGCGGCAATGGTATTTATGAGTTTCAAACCTATCTTTAGAGTTTCAGGTGCCAAAGTTGGTTATTTATCTATTCTTAACAAAACATCTTGCGTAACAACTTGATAAATATTATTATTTTGATTACCTTTGCCCCTTGATTATCTTTTCTTTAACATAAATTTCATTCACGAATATGGAGATGGCAAAAACGAAGCTACTGATTGTTACACACGAGATGTCGCCTTTCCTCGAACTCACTAAAATTTCAGAAATCACCCGTCAATTACCTCAGGCAATGCAGGAAAAAGGATTTGAGATCCGGATTTTGATGCCAAGGTTTGGGAACATTAATGAAAGAAGAAACAGATTACATGAGGTGATTCGTTTATCAGGTATGAACATCATTATTGACGATAATGACAATCCTCTGATTATTAAGGTTGCCTCTATCCCTGCTGCACGCATGCAGGTGTACTTCCTTGATAATGAAGATTATTTTCAGCGGAAATATGTTTTCAGGGATAAAGAAAACAAATTCTATGCAGACAATGATGAAAGAACTATCTTCTTTTGCAAAGGTGCACTGGAAACCGTTAAGAAATTAGGCTGGGCGCCGGATATCGTGCACTGCCACGGCTGGATGACCGCTTTGGTACCAGCATATATTAAAACGACTTACAAAAACGACCCTACATTCAAAAATGCTAAAGTCGTGTATTCTATATATGAAAACTGTTTCAAGGAAACATTAAACACTGACCTTTACAAAAAGGCCGTAATGAATTCAATGACTGAAGAAGACACTAAAGTGTTTGAAAAAGCAGATTGTAATGCCCTGCACAAAGGCGCTGTTTCTTATTCAGACGCAGTTGTAC
>NZ_QAIL01000033.1 GCF_003061025.1 Pedobacter sp. HMWF019
ATGTCATACTTTTTTTTAAAATATCCCTTTCCCTCTTGATCTTAAAAAATAAATATCAGTTATTCTATGCCAATTATTATCAATTTAGACGTTATGCTGGCCAAAAGAAAAATGTCTCTTAAGGAATTAAGTGGAAAGGTCGGCATTACCATGTCCAACCTTTCCATCCTGAAAACAGGCAAAGCAAAGGCCGTTCGGCTGGAAACCTTAGAGGTTATTTGCAGGATCCTGGAATGCCAGCCTGGAGATATTTTAGAATACAGGGATTAGGTCAGATCGGAAACCTCGGCTGAAGGAGCATTCTTTTTGACCGATTCAATACCATTGTCCCTGCTGGATACAGATTCGTACATTTCACTTGACCCGATAATCTGTCCGTTGGACGCTTTTAAATTAAAATAAGGTTTTCCGTTGGTCGAAGTCTTTCTGTCATATTTGCTGTCATCGTGCGAATTTTTCTTGACAGATTCCACGCCATTCAAGCAATTCGCTTTACTGGAATACCCTTCACTGGTCAGAATAACCTGTCCGTTTCCCGCTTTAAGATTGAACTGAAACTCTCCGTTTTTTCTTGTTGTGATTTCAAATTTGCCCATAATCGAGTTTTTAGGTTGATACAGATGGATGTTATTTATACCAATTTATAAAAACTGAGGCAGTTAACCTAAAAAATCAATTATTTTAATTCACAAATGCGAATCAAATCTCACTGAGTTTAAATGTGCGGTCCAACCGGATTCCTTTTTCTGTTTGCTGCAATGTACAACATTCGTTAATAGGGTCATGTTCCAGGTAAAGGATATAGTTTCGGTCAGTAGCTTCCTGCAGAAAGGCCTTTTTTTCTGTTAAGGTTTGCAATGGGAACATATCATAAGCCATCACATAGGGCAGGGGAATGTGCCCCACAGAAGGCAGGAGATCTGCCATGTATACAATTGTCTGATCTTTGTACTGAATTTGAGGCAGCATCATTGCATCGGTATGTCCATAAGCAAAGCGGATGTTGATGTCTTTATGAAACTCTATGCCATCCTGATCTTCAATAAAGCGCAATTGTCCACTGTCCTGAATAGGCAATATGTTTTCTTTTAAAAAAGACGCCTTTTCACGGTCATTCGGTTCCACTGCCCAGTTCCAGTGTTTCTTATTGCTCCAGTAAAATGCATTTTTAAACGCCGGGCGTAATTTGTCACCCTCTCTAACAATAGAACCTCCGCAATGGTCAAAATGCAAATGAGTCAAAAATACATCCGTAATATCAGCGCGGCTAAAGCCTTTTGCGGCAAGCGATTTATCTAATGTGTCGTCACCATGAAGATAATAATGGCCCAGGAACTTCGCATCCTGCTTGTCGCCAATACCATTGTCTACCAGGATCAGCCGGTTTCCATCCTCAATCAGTAAACACCGCATTGCCCAGCTGCACATATTGTTTTCATCAGCCGGATTGCTTTTTTGCCATATAGATTTAGGTACAACGCCAAACATGGCACCACCATCCAATTTGAATAAGCCTGTATCAATCGTATGTAAATTCATCTTCAGAATAAGTTAATGCTGTAAATATAAACATAAAAAAAGAGGTAGCTCATCGCTACCTCTCTAAGTTTTATCACTGTTTCTTTTAATGCACTACAAGTGGATCACTTCGCCATATGCATCAGCCGTAGCTTCCATAATCGCTTCGCTCATGGTTGGGTGAGGATGGATGGATTTCAGCATCTCATGACCTGTAGTTTCCAGTTTACGAGCTACAACGATCTCTGCGATCATCTCCGTAACATTCGCTCCAATCATGTGTGCACCTAGCAATTCACCATATTTAGCATCGTAAATTACTTTTACAAAGCCATCTTTAGCTCCGGCAGCACTCGCTTTACCAGAAGCAGAGAATGGGAATTTACCAATCTTCAATTCATAACCCGCTGCTTTAGCTGCTTTTTCAGTATAACCTACAGAAGCAATCTCAGGGGTAGTATACGTACATCCAGGGATGTTGTTATAATCAATAGGTTCAGGATGATGACCTGCAATTTTCTCTACGCAAGTAATCCCTTCGGCAGAAGCAACGTGTGCCAGTGCCTGTCCGGAAACGATATCTCCAATCGCATAATAACCCTTAACAGAAGTATTGTAGAACTCATCAACAACCACTTTGCCTTTTTCAGTTTTAATACCAGTTTCTTCCAGACCCAGATTTTCAATGTTAGCCACAACTCCAGCAGCAGAAAGTACAATATCACACTCTAAAGTCTGCATACCTGCAGCAGTTTTAACCTGTACTTTACATCCGGTACCGCTGGTGTCTACAGATTCCACGCTTGAAGAAGTCATGACATCGATGCCCACTTTTTTAAAGCTACGCAGCAATTGTTTAGAAACATCCTCGTCCTCTACAGGAACAATATTATCCATAAATTCTACAATGGTTACTTTAGTACCCATAGTTGCATAGAAATAAGCAAATTCAGAACCTATTGCACCAGAACCTACAATAACCATAGATTTTGGCTGTTCAGGTAATACCATTGCCTGTCTGTAGCCAATCACTTTTTTGCCATCCTGTTTCAGGTTAGGTAATTCTCTTGATCTGCCACCAGTAGCAATAATAATATTTTTAGCTGTGATCTCTTTTTGTGAACCATCCGGAGATTTTACATCTACCTTATTACCTGGTTTCACTTTGGCTGTGCCCATGATCACTTCAATTTTGTTCTTTTTCATTAAGAACTGAACACCTTTGCTCATGCCTTCGGCAACACCACGGCTGCGTTTAACCACAGCAGCAAAATCTGCTTCAGCTTCAGCGGTTTTAATACCGTATTCTGATGCATGATTGATATATTCAAATACCTGGGCGCTTTTTAATAAGGCTTTGGTTGGTATACATCCCCAGTTCAGGCAGATTCCGCCTAAAGATTCTCGCTCCACTATTGCAGTTTTTAAACCCAACTGGGAAGCTCTGATTGCAGCTACATATCCACCAGGACCGCTGCCTATTACAATTACATCGTAGTTCATATCTTATAAAAGGAAAAACTTAAGTACTTGCCAAAATTAAAAAAAATGTTGGTTATATCCGGGCCTGTGAGATTTTTGTGTTTCACATTTGGGTAAATTAATTTAA
>NZ_QAIL01000312.1 GCF_003061025.1 Pedobacter sp. HMWF019
ATATAATATTCTTTACCATTTTGATCTTTTGCCAATCCAACGATGTGCATACCATGGTCATCTGTGGTCTGATAATTATCAAAAGCTTCCTGACGGTTTGCTTCGGTAATTTCCATTTCTGGTTTAGGGCCATCAAACATCGTTGCTTTTTCCTCTGCACTCATTTGATCAAATGGCTTTTCAGGAACAAAAGCTACACCATTTTTGTAGGAAAATCCTTTTTCGCTAACATCGGTTGCCCATGCTACGGTAAAGCCTTTTTTCAATGCATTGTCAATAATATCAGTAATTTCATTCACTTTAACATTGTATACCTGATCAAATGACCAGTTGTCGGGTACCAGCAGTGTAAATTTGCTATAATAAGGGTGGTCACTAAAAGAAGACAATTCTACATAGTCATCAGGATTAATTCCTACCACTTCTTTAGCAAAGGTTTGAGGTGTATACTTCTTTCCATTATAATCAAAGGATTTAGGAACTTCTCCTAAGTAAGAATCAATTACAGCAGCATAAGCCTTTTCCCAATTTGGAGTAAGGGTTTGGTTAGGGTTTTTAACTACAGCAGCCAGAACACCATTCATAATTTCGCCCATTTCACCGAATTTATTTACGGTTGTTCCGTAATTCAGACCTGTATAGACAGATTGAGGTACTGCACCATATTTTCTATACATATTGATCACATCGTGAAGTGCTCCACCGTCACCAAGCGTTACTGCACCATGCATGCGAACATAATTTTTTCCTTTCTCCACATAGACATTTCTAGCGGAAAAAATCTGAGAAAGAGGAACAGGCGTTTTACCCGCTTTGATCATTTCTGATTCAAGGAAAGAATTTGTAGAATAGCTCCAGCAAGTACCAGACGATCCCTGATTCTTAACTGGTGTATTGGCCAGGTTGATGACATCTGTGAATTTAAAGCTTTCCTTACTTTTAGCGCTTTGGTTGTTCTTTAGAGAATTTACCAGGTTATCCTGGGCATTAACAAAGTTTGCGCTGCATAGCAATGCAGTAGCAAGAATTAGAGGTTTAAAATTGAATTTATTCATGTGTGTTAGTTAATATGCGTTTAAAGGCTAATCTGTGACAGGTTATACATTAAGGTGCCAAATGTAATGAATATTTGCAATTCAGTTGCATTTATTCACTACATTTGCTGTGTATGTACATACTCAACTAGAGTCAGCGGATAAGGGGCTAAATTTACAATGGATACTGAACCTGTACAAGACTATATTATCTTTTTTACATAAATATTTTTCAAATGGCAGGCGTTAAAGAAGTTACTTTACTTACCGGGTTTTTAGGAGCAGGAAAAACAACTTTGCTCAATTGTATCATTTCAGAGAAAACAGAGGTAAGGTTTGCCGTCATTGAAAATGAAATCGGGGTAGAAAATATAGATACAGAACTCATTGCTAATACTGCGATACCCATTTCAGAACTACAGAACGGCTGTTTGTGTTGTTCTTTAAACGAGGACATTTTTGAAGTTTTGAACCATCTTTGGGACCAGAGGAATTCCTGGGACCACTTGATTATTGAAGCAACCGGTATTGCTGATCCTGCGAACATTGCTCATCCTTTTCTCATCAATTCCAATGTAAGAAAAGGGTTCTTACTGAAACGTGTCATTTGTGTGGTTGATGCAGAACTTGTAGAAGACCAGCTCCGGGAAATTCCGGAATCCATTTGTCAGATTGCATTCAGTGATATTATTCTGATCAATAAAATAGAACAGGTGAGTACGGCGTATATCAAAAGCCTTGAACAATTGTTACGAAGTCTGAATCCTTTTGCTGTTATTTTAAGTAAACCTCAAATCGGATTTAATGTCGATACACTCTTTACATATGAACGCTTTGAGGGTGATCATCAAGCGCCTGTAGAACAAATCGGTGCAGGCAAAAGATTTAGCCTAGTACCGGGAAAATCAGTTCCTGCCAAATCGGGTCTAATGGTCAGCTCCCATATCCGGCATAACCATAGCGATATCGAAACCATTGTTCTCAGATATAGCGAGCCATTTGATCTGATCCATCTCCAGCACCGGGTTAATGTTTTCTTAATTCTCCAATCTGCTGGTGTTTACAGAATAAAAGGAATCTTAAACGTTAATGGAGGCCCAAATAAAATGATTTTGCAGACGGTAGGTAAGACCGTAGCCGTGCATCCGGAAAGTATGGGAATCGGGCGAGCGTAGAGAGAGTAAAATCGTTATTATTGGCAAAAATTTGAAAGCTGAATCATTTGATAAAATGTTTAAGACCAGTTTGATTTAATTTATTTTAGGATCCAGGGGACTGACAGGTTGATCAGGCAATGTGCATCTTTACAATTTTCAAAATCAATTTTCACACCATCTCCATACAGATGACTGTAGTTTTCGCCATATTTATGTAGGTCAGATATTATGGAATCCGTCGCATGAAGGCTATAATCCAAATGAATCAGCAGCGACTGAGATTCTGTATGCATCTCAATTTTTAAAACTGCGGGAACCAGAGGGGGGACCTTACAAAATACCTCCAGAATATTTATCAGCGCAAGAGAAGCAATGCTCTTCTGTTCTGTAAGCCCGTTCACCAAAAGGTCTATGTGCAAATGATTACTCTGTTCTAAATGGATAAAATCAATAAAAGCATGTAAGGCAATGAGCTCTTCTGTGAGTGGCGAAAAAAACTGGCGGCCACGATACAGGCGATAACGCATCAAATCGGAAAACGTAAGAATGGACTGCGGTGTGTTTTCTTGAAGAGTGATTGCTGCGTTTTTAAGTTGTTTTAATGACCTCATTAAAAAATCAGGACTGATATTGGTTTTTAGCAGATCAAGTTTAACCTGTTCTATTTCTTCTTTTTCTTTTTCCAGCTCTATCTGGGTATCCTGTTCTTCACTTTTTTCCATAAAGAACAACATCATAGAGAAAAGTAAAAAATTTAGAAAGTAGTTTATAAACTGCTGGAAATATTCTTTTGCAAAACTTGCGGCCCTGGCGGTTTCTGACATTCTTTTTTCAGGAAAGAGCTCATCGTAAAGCATGTTGAGCGCAGGAAAAATAGCGAGGCAGGCCAGCAAAGCAGACCAGAACAAGAGTACTTTGTTTTTCTTAAACAGATAAGGAATAAGGAATAAACAATAGAGGTAGAAAAAAATGGCAATTAGAAAATTTCTTATGAAAAATTCGTTAAAAGTAGCTATGAAGGTGTCCGAAGCGCCAGCATTTCTTAGGTTTTCTAAAAGTACCCATAACCAAAACAATACATGGGCAATCCATCTGTATTTAGTGAAATATATCCAGCGGTTTTTATTGTGAATTTCTATCTGTACAAAATTATTCATCTCTAAAAAATAAGGCTAAGCTGGATTTCAAAGTCATTTTTGCCATCGGTAACAATCAGTTCATGTTTTTTTGGATATAGTATTTCCAAGCGTCTCTTTACGTTTTTTAGACCTATGCCACCTTTGTACTCAGAAATGCCTTGTAAGAATGCGGGTTGAGCAGGTTTGCTGTTTCTAAGGATAAATTTCATCGATTTTGCTTCTACTTTGATGTCCAAATCAATCCATGATTTTCCAAAACTTGTTTTGGTTCCATGTTTAAATGCATTTTCAAGGAAATTAATCAGTAGTAATGGTGCTATTCTTTTTTGAGCAGGATCACCCTGAATATTAACGGTTACCACGCAGCGGTCGCTGCGGTGTCTTAATTTTTCGAGATCAATATAGCTGTTGGTGAAGAGAAACTCATTTTCTAAAGGAACCTGATCTTCTTGACACTCATAAAGCATATAATGCAATAAAGACTCTAGCCTTTCTATAATTACTGCAGTTTGCTCTGATTTCTTTAGGCTTAAGGCATAAATATTGTTTAAGGTATTGAATAGAAAATGGGGGTTGACCTGCGATTTCAGGAAAGTGCTCTCCAGCCTGATTTTTTCGGTCTTAAACTTCTCCAGGTTTTGAAGTTCCTTCTGGCGATCATTAATATCTACGAAATAACAGAATGCAATGAAAAAGCCAAATAGAAAAAAGAAGTAGTAGAACTGGCCCAGGATGATATGCAGCCACGTGTTTTCCGGTCTGCGGGACAATTCCGGGAAATTGTGAAGTTCAATCTTCAGCAGGACAATGAATACCGCATACCAGCAGCTGAAAAAAGCCAGTAGGCTAATCCAGAATATCTTCTTCTGTTTGCCCAGTGGTACTATGAAAAATAAGAAAGAATAAGATAGTCCAAAGGCAATAAATAACCTAAGGGCATAATAAAACTGAAGATACGCAATTGGGTGGGTGTTTGTACTGGAAGTGGCCTTTGCAGCATAGAGATAATAGAGAGACCACGCAATGATGCCCCAAAAAAGTACATGGAGTAAGCTTCTGTAATTTCTAAAATGATTATAAAATTGTTCGCTTCGGCCGGGTACTTCTTTTATCATTAAAATGGAGATCCTATATCGTGAATGGCCATAAAGATATTGAAATAGGAAATACTATTCTAATTTTTATGACCATTCCCAAAGCTGGCTGAAAGGTAGGTGCGCTAACTGATGAGTGATCTTAACAGAGGCTCTGCTTCCTGATATCTTTTTAGCAAGGTAATTTGATTCTCCGCACGCATAAAATTGTGTCCTTCATATTTAGACCCATAATAAACATCGTTTTCCAGGTAATCGGCAAGAAAACGTATAGCCTGCATATAAATAAGAAATTTACCCGAATAGATAAAATAGCCCTTTTCTGTTTCTGTCAATACACTGCCCATTTCCTGCATATATCCATCGTAAATAGCCTTAAAAAAGTCTGTTCTGATGTTGATCTTAGAAAAATCAGTTTCTTCCTCGTTTGCTGCAGAAAGATAGGTTCTCATCATATCTCCAACATCACTAATAAAATATCCTGGCATTACAGTATCCAGATCTATTACGCATATACCTTTGTCATAACGATCAAAAAGGACATTATTGATCTTTGTGTCGTGATGGATGACCCTTAACGGAATCTCGTGATTTGCTGTAATCTGGTCGAAAGTTTTAACAATACTGTAATTGTCTTCTATAAATGAAATCAATTCTTTAGACCGTTTTTTTCTTTCCGGAGATGCGTGTAAGACGGCATTTTTGAATTGAGCATACCGCAAGGTCAAATTATGGAAATCTGGAAGTGTAATGTACAGTTGATCAACATCAAATTCGTTCAGGAGCATAGAAAATCTTCCAAACTGTCTGGCAGCTTCATAAGCCTCTTCCTTTTTACTAAGTACATTTAGAGAATGAGAATCCTCTACGAATGGAAAAAGTCTGAAATATCCTTCTGAAGTTTCTATCAATGATTTTCCTGTAGTATCAGTAATAGGGCTTATGAACAAATATTCAGGATGTTTCCGGTTTAAAAAGGCTTTGAGTCTGGATATATTCTGGTCGATATCCTGCGGTTTTTTAAATACAGCCTGGTTCACCTTCTGAAGAATATATCCAGCGTTTTCTGTGGTGACTTTCCAGGTATGATTGATTAAACCATCTCCAAATAATTGTATGTTGCTTTTAACAGGCAGGATTCCGTATAATGGTAAAATCTGATTGAGCATAGCACTAGGCGAGTTTTTTTAGTTTTGGTAGGTTCAAACCTAAACAATTTCGCTTTTAGTTTATTGCGCAAACGGTTGTGTTTAATTTATTTGTCGGCACCAATGATCAATTCAGATTCTACAACAATGTTAAAATAAGCTTGTTCTGCTCCAGATTCACTTTTGGGCTTGTTCAGCAGGTCAAGTAAAATATTAGCCGCTTTCTTGCCTTGTTTATAAGGGAATTGTTCTACAGAAGCAATTGGGGTGTGGTCCATGTAGTTAATGATGGGCAAGTTTGCATAGCTTACAAAATCAAGGTCTTCGTTTATCTTTAATCCTAAATTACGAGCGTAACGCATTGCAAATAAGGCGACGTAGTCGTTAAAGGTTACGATTGCTGTGGGCTTGCGTTTATGGTTAAGTAAAGTTTCCATAGCTTCTATGGTTCCGGATTCTGAAAGATCGCAGCTCATCACCAGGGAAGGATCAAACTTAAGACGTTGAGAGGTCATAGCCCTGACATAACCATTTTTTCTTTCTGCACAAGCTATAAGTGTTGCCGGACCATTGATCATGCCTATAGTGCGATGACCTTTTTTAAGTAAAAAGTTTACTGCTTCAAATGTACCCGTCTCGAGATTGGAAGCTACAAAATGTATGTTTTTGATAGGAGGGATCCGATCAAAAAAAACGATAGGAATATTTAGTTTCTTTAAGGCTTCGAAATGCTCGTAAGTACTGGTTGTTTTAGCTACAGAGATGAGTAAACCATCCACACGCTGGGTTTTCATTTTTTCCACCAGTAATTTCTCCCGGTCTGCATCATCGTGAGACTGGGCAAGGAGCACTGTATAATTCCTTTTGTAAGCAATGTCCTCGATTCCAGTGATTGCTGCCGAAAAAAAGGACTCAGAAAGTTCTGGTAAAATTACACCAATGGTATGCGATTTTCCCTGGAGAAATTGAATTGCCCTTTGGTTGGGTTCATAATTGAGCTCCTGGGCAAGTTTTTTTACCCGCATTTTGGTGATAAGACCAATACTGGAATGGTCGTTTAAAGCTCTCGAAACGGTAGAAACCGAGATGTTGAGAAGCTTCGCTATTTCTTTTATAGTAGTTGGTTTATCAGACATCAGGATCAAAGATTATAATTATCTTTTAATAATAGGCAATTATTGTGATTATATATAAAAAAGCCCTGGTTATATTAACCAGGGCTTGATTTAAAATAGGTCTGTAGGTTATGGG
>NZ_QAIL01000313.1 GCF_003061025.1 Pedobacter sp. HMWF019
ATCAAATACACAAATTTTTACTGACTTTCCTTTCTTATCTTTGCAATAAATACAGGGCTATGTCAACAGGAAGCTTGACATGTTGGTCGTTTTAACAAACCGAAACTTTGCCTTTTTTATTAAAAACGTATCTAATACAACGAAATAACAAGCATGGACGAAAAGATTATATTTTCAATGGCGGGGGTGAATAAGATTTACCCCCCTCAGAAGCAAGTACTAAAAAACATATACCTTTCCTTTTTTTATGGCGCAAAAATAGGCGTTATTGGTCTGAACGGCTCAGGAAAATCATCTTTATTAAAGATTATAGCCGGCCTTGATAAATCTTTCCAG
This sequence comes from Pedobacter sp. HMWF019, assembly GCF_003061025.1. Taxonomy (GTDB): domain Bacteria; phylum Bacteroidota; class Bacteroidia; order Sphingobacteriales; family Sphingobacteriaceae; genus Pedobacter. The sequence continues at coordinate 337 of NZ_QAIL01000313.1, forward strand.
GGTGAGGTTGTATTCTCTCCGGGTTATTCTGTAGGTTATCTTGCACAGGAACCCGAGCTGGATGAGAATAAAACTGTGCGGGAAGTTGTGGAAGAAGGAGTAGCTGAAATTACCGCCATTTTAAAAGAATACGAAGAAGTTAATGAAGCATTCGGTTTAGAAGAGAATTATTCTGATGCGGATAAGATGGATAAATTGATGGCTCGCCAGGGTGAGCTTCAGGATAAAATTGATGCCGTTAATGCCTGGGAATTGGATTCTAAACTGGAGCGTGCGATGGATGCGCTTCGTTGCCCTGATCCTGACACAAAAATCGGCGTACTATCTGGTGGTGAGCGCAGACGTGTTGCCATGTGCAGATTGCTGTTACAGGAACCAGACGTTTTATTACTGGATGAGCCAACCAATCACCTGGATGCAGAAAGCATTGACTGGCTGGAGCAATTCCTTCAGAATTATAAAGGAACTGTTATTGCTGTAACACACGACAGGTATTTCCTTGATAATGTTGCAGGATGGATTCTCGAACTGGACAGAGGTGAAGGCATTCCTTGGAAAGGAAATTATTCATCATGGCTTGATCAGAAGGCAAAACGTTTAGCTCAGGAAGAAAAAACAGAAAGTAAGCGCCAGAAGACATTAGAACGGGAGTTGGAATGGGTCAGAATGGCTCCAAAAGCGAGACATGCAAAATCAAAGGCCCGTCTATCAAACTACGACAAACTGGCATCTGAAGACTCTAAAGAACGTGAAGACAAACTGGAACTTTTCATCCCAGCAGGTCCAAGATTAGGCAATGTAGTTATTGAGGCCAACAATGTAACTAAGGCCTATGGTGATAAAATTCTGTTCGAAAATCTAAGTTTCTCTCTTCCTCCTGCAGGAATTGTTGGGATTATCGGACCAAACGGTGCCGGAAAGACAACTTTGTTTCGCCTAATTACAGAACAGGAAACACCAGATACAGGAACTTTCCGTGTTGGTGAAACGGTTGCTTTGGGTTATGTAGACCAGATGCACAATGACCTGGATCCAAACAAAACGGTATATGAAAACATCACTGACGGCTTAGACAATATCCAGCTGGGCAACAAAGCAGTGAACGGACGTGCCTATGTATCTAAATTCAATTTCAATGGCGGAGACCAGCAAAAGAAAGTAGGTATCCTTTCAGGAGGGGAAAGAAACCGGGTGCACCTGGCCATTACCCTGAAAAAAGGTGCCAATGTGCTCTTACTCGATGAGCCAACCAATGATATAGATGTAAATACACTGAGAGCATTGGAAGAAGCCTTAGAAAATTTTGGTGGTTGTGCGGTAGTGATCAGTCACGACAGATGGTTCCTTGACCGCATTTGCACACATATTTTAGCTTTTGAGGGCGACTCGCAGGTTTACTTCTTTGAAGGTAACTACAGTGAGTACGAAGAAAATCGCAAAAAACGATTGGGAGATGTTACTCCACATCGTATTAAATATAAAAAACTCGTTTAATTAAGTCTATTGGCATTAACCTCCAAATTGTTGGAGGTTAATGCTAAAACTCAACTGTAAATACCTGGTGATCTGAGTATTTCTACTATCTGTGATGGAATTATCTACAACACTTCGAATCAAAGAATTTCCTTGATTAAAAAGATCATATGCCTGGAGCTTTAAAGTAGCCTGTTGCTTTTTAAAGAATGTTTTTTGAATGCTGGTGTTAATGATGAGTGGATTCTTAGCATCTACAGCATAACCAATATTAACTCGCTTGGAACCATCCAGTCCAATAGATATGGTAGGTGTAATAAATGTTTTTAAATTGACATTAAATTCATAGATCTGAATGTCTTTTAATACACCCGTAGGCAGAGAATATCTATTGCTGCTATAAGTGTAATTTGCATCCGTGCTTAGTGTAATCCCCTTCTGATTCATCCTCAGCATAGCAGCCTGAGAGAAATTAAAACCTCTGTTGTTGTTCAGGATATTATCTGTATAGGACACATTATTCGCAAAGCCCACACTTCCGCGAAACTCTACATTAAATTTATTCTCTACAAAAGGTTTTGACCAGGAATACAGAGCATCAATTCCATAAGTTCCATTGGCGTTCTCAAAATGAGTTTCCTGCTTCAAACTGTTCAATGTGTCTGGCTTCAGGATGACATTACTCACCACCTGATCCTGTACAAAATTAGAGTTGATACCTAACATTAATGCCCTTCCATTAATCGGATTACTGTTCTGATAGGTTAAGCTGGAATTGTGATTGAAAGTTGAACGGAGATTTGGATTTCCAATCACTATATTCTGTAAATTTCTGGTATTAGGTACTGGCTGCAGTTGAGCAAGATTTGGAGCTACACTACTTCCATTGTATAAAAAGGTGATACTCGTTTTCTGGGAAAGAATCAGACTTAAATTGACCACTGGAGCAAGGTTAAATCCTGCATGATGGATCTGGCTAACGGGTTGCTCGTTATCAACAATAAGCAGATTAGGTTGTGCTGTCATCCCTAAACTATAGGTCAGGTCATCTGAACCAAATCTATAACTTACTCCAATTAAATGCGAGATAAATTTTGAAGTGTATTTTGTACTAAGTGAGTCTACAATCCTGCCATTTACGGTATGATTATTAATGCGTGTCAATAAATTATTATCATTTGTTTCCATCTGAAAATTGTAATAAATATCCACGTTACGACTGGAAGAGGCATTTTGACTGCTTCCAATAGGCTCGCTAAACCTAAAGCTCCCACCTATATTCTGAGATCGGTTCCGGGTATCTACCAGCCGGTTCAAAACAGAATCTTTTGCTACCGTTTGCTGCCCTGGTTCATAGTAACCCGTACGGCTATCCAGGTTTTCTGATAAATCGCTCGTCCCGTTTTTCGCTGTTATCCCTAAAGAAAGATTTCTTCCAGGCTTATCAAAACGATAAGCCCAGGCTATATTGGCATTAAAATCGGGCGTATATTCCTTAGTTAAGGTATTGTTAAACTGATCCTGCCGGATGATACCAGTTTGATTTGAACCACCCATATATTGATTATTTGTATTCAAAAAAGTGCCAATTATACCCGCCTGCAGATAGCTTTTCTCTTTAACAGATTGAATGTTCCAGTTTAAATTATGCTTGCTACTTTTTACAGTTCTTTCGTTATCATTAGTCGTAAATATGGTACCCAGAGAATTCAGAGTCTGTACAAAATCCAGCTGATGTGTTTGATTTCTGACGTTATCAAAGGAATAACTCACACTCGCTGTCAAATCCGGACTCAATTTATCCCGGTAATTAGCCCCTGTACTGATCGTTCTGTTCACACCAGCAGAATTATTCGTACTGATGATATTTCCCTTTACGCCAATCTGCTTTTTCTCTCGCCATAGGTTAGCATTAGTTTGCAAACCATATCTATCATTCGTTCCCCCGTTTACTGCAGTATTACCGAAATTTCCCTTATTACGTCCTGGTTTAGTCACCAGGTTCAACATTTTCTCTGAAGCACCTGTCTTCACGCCGGTGAAATTCGCTTCATCTCCATAGTCATTGATTACCTGTACCTTTGCAACCATGTCTGCAGGAAGCTGAGCAATAAAATCCTTTACATTATTGGTAAAAAAGTCTTCTCCGTTTACCCTTAACTTAGTCATTGACCTACCCATTGCGGTCACTTTACCGTCATTATCAACGTTAATGCCCGGAAGCTGCCGCAACAGATCTTCAACCCGGTCAGTCTCTCTAACCGTATAGGCTGCTGCATTGTATTCTACCGTGTCTTTCATTAACCGTATAGGAATAACTTTTGCTTTAATGACTACTTCTTTAAGCGTATTGACATCCTTTTCCATTATCGCTTGTATGGCAATATTTCTTTGCTCCGGACTGAACGTGTATTTCCGGCTGAAAGGCAAATACCCCATCGCATTTATGGTTAGGTAGATTTCGGACGTCACAATACCAATCACGGTAAATTTACCTCTGTAATCAGCTGTTCCTTTAAGCGTATCAGTACCCGTAATAATTTGTATGCCTGCATCTGGAACGGGGTGATTCAACGAATCTCTTACAATCCCGGTAAGTTTATAGTTAGACTGGGCAATTACATTAGAAATGCAAAATAGATGAATTGCAGTTATAAAGATGAGGCCTTTGTAACGATATAGATTTACATATGATTTTAAAAACCTGTTCATCGGCATCAGCACAATTTATGAATATAAAGTTACAATAGTTTTAGAGTCTGACGATGTTTCAGGCAATTCATACTATGCGAACATAATAAAAAACTTTAAAATTTTCAGCATTCCATAAAGACACTATTTCTTACCTGGGCGCTCTTATAAAGTTAAACAAAAAAGCATGATGATGTTGATCCCAACAAAACCATGCTCAATTAAAAGGAAATTAAAAGTAATATCTTATGGAATAGTAACCGTTTTGGACTGCAAGGTATGCGCACTGAAAAATCCCAGTGCACCACCACTCAGATTAGTAATCGGATTCGCAGGAGCTGCACCATTATTGCCACCGCCGTAAGCCCCATAAAGACTGTTCAGATAGGTGTAAACTGATGCATCAATGCACGACATTTCAACCCTTAAATGATCTCCTCTTTTTAGATCATTGACTTTATCATTTGTTTCATTCACAAAGGATAGTCTTTCGCTTACTTCTGTACCTGGGGTAAAATCATCATTAAGCAGATCGTAGCCTTTCTGATTTTTGTCATTAATGTATTTCCTGAACCAATAATAGTTCTTCACATTAGGAGTATCCTTGTATCTGACGGTAACAATCGTACTTTGAGGATCGAAGTCCCCAGATTTAATATAAGCATCAATTAAAGGGACCAATTCAGGCATAGTGCTCGAGGCAGTAAAAGTTTGTCCTTCTACCTGAACATTTAAATGATAGGTTTGTCCTGGCATTCCCTGAATTGTACTAACCTCATACACCCCCTTACTGGTTTCAGGAAGAACTGTACTGGTTCCGTTGTTTTCTATTTTTACAACGGCTCCGCTCATTCCTTCAAACTGGTTGTTGTCGTTCAAGTCCTTTGTTTTACTCACAAACACTTTGCACACACCTGGTTCATTGGTAATCCTGCCCTCTACAACATAAGTTGGTTTATTTTCTTTGGGACCTATATCTATTATTTTCTGGCAAGACCAGATCAGTATCGAAAACATACCTAAAAGACTAAATTTTATAACTTTTTTCATCTGTGTAAGATTTACTTTTCTTCTCATTAAAATTTAAAATTGTAAGAAACCGAAGGTATAAACCTGAAAAGAGAGGTTTGTTCAGCAACGGTTTGACTCGGATCATTTTCTTTGTCTTTGAACCTGATCTCATAGGCGTTTTGTCTGCCAT
>NZ_QAIL01000314.1 GCF_003061025.1 Pedobacter sp. HMWF019
GAGTAATACGAAGTATGTTGATCCACTAGTAGACCTGAGTTTCAAGAGAATTTTCAGCGTTGATAAAAACCGTGACCTGCTGATTGCCTTCTTAAATGAAGTTTTCAAGGGGAGAAAACGGATTGTAGATTTAGTCTACAACAAAAACGAGCACCACGGGAATAACAACAAGGAGGGATCTGCGATATTTGATCTCCTTTGTACCGGAGATCAGGGCGAAAAAATTCTGATAGAAGTCCAAAACGGCAGGCCCGTTAATTTTAAGATGCGAGCAATATTCTACACCTCCAGGCTGATTAGTGAACAGGCACCCAAAGGAGAGATGGATAAGTGGAAGTATGATATCACCGAGGTGTATTTTTTAGCCATTTTGGATGAGAAGCTGAAAGTAGGTGAGGAATACTTTCAAGATATTTGCCTCTGTAACAGGAAAACACGCGAAATATTTTACGAAGGTTTAGGCTACACATTTATAGAATTGAGTAACTTTGTTAAAAGTGTTGATGAATTAGAGTCTGATTTGGATAGATGGCTTTATTCATTAAAATATCTGGGAGAAATGGATGATATGCCGCTACAATTACAGAATAATGCGGTTTTTGAAAAACTTTATAATATTGCAGAATATTCGAATATGACACCGGAAGAGCAAGAAATATACGACAGGGAATTAAAACGGAAATGGGATAATGAAGCTGTTAAGGAGCAGCAACGCCTCGATTTTGAAGAAGGGCTTAAACGTAGCCGTGTAGAAGGTGAAGAGCTTGGGAAGGAGATTGGAGTGGAGATTGGAAAGGAGATTGGAGTGGAGATTGGAAAGGTTGAAAAAGCAATAGAAATTGCTCTATCTTTAAAAAAGATGAGATTGTCTAATGAACAAATCTCAGAAGCTACAGGTCTCTCTGCTGAAGAAATAGCAAATCTATAATACCATATAACCAAAACCAACACAAAAAGCCCTGGAAATTTTTTCAGGGCTTTTTGTTTAGATTTTCTTTTGACCTTCGTGCTACCTCGCTTCAGTGTTGGGTGTTCGATGATCCTCCATTTTGGCAACGATTGCACAGTTATTTTCAGCCCATTGTACTAAAAGAACTCAAAAAACTTTGTAGACTTATTTCTGAAGCTAAAACCAAATGGCTTCAGGAATTAATCTAACCAAGTATTATGAAAAAATTTTATCTTTTAGTGGTCGTGTTCTGCTTTCTCGGCAGTGTCGTCTCGGCCCAGACCAGAACAATTTCAGGGCAGGTCACCGATGCGAAAAGCGGGGAGACCTTAATTGGTGTCAGCGTGTTGGTCAAAGGAACCAAAACAGGCACCAGTACAGACTCCAATGGAAAATTTGTTTTAAATATACCCGGAAATGATGCCATATTGATCTTCAATTACGTGGGCTACACCCTGCAGGAAATCAAACCCGGCAGTCAAACGCAATTAAGCATCAGACTTTCTGCTGATGAAAAATCTTTAAATGAGGTCATTGTCATCGGATATGGTACGGTCAAGAAAAGAGACCTCACCGGTTCAGTCGTTTCGGTTAAAGGAGAAGACATAGCGAAAGTACCGTCTGCAAATCCGCTGGAATCTATACAGGGTAAAGTACCTGGAGTAGACATCACCAGGAGCAGCGGGTCCGCATCTTCAGGTGTCAACATCAATATTCGCGGAACCCGCTCAATCACTGCCGGCAATGGTCCGCTGATCATTGTAGATGGAGTTCAATATTCGAGTCTGCAGGATTTGAGTCCAAATGATATTGCCTCTATGGAAATTTTAAAAGACGCCTCTTCTACAGCTATATATGGTTCAAGAGGAGCCAATGGAGTAATCCTGATTACCACCAAAAAGGGGATTTCAGGGCTGGCCACCATTTCCTTTAATTCTTATTATGGGGTGTCAAAAGTAGCCAGGTATCCTTCTGTTAGGAGTGGAGAACAGTATGTTAATTTGCGCAGGGAAGCCAACAGGACAACCGGTAACTGGAGCAGTCCGGCTGATGATTCCAAAATCTTCAATTCTGCTGAATACGGGGCTGTACAAAAGCAGCAATACCTGGATTACCAGGACCTGTTGTTGCATGATGGATATCAGCAGGATTACCAATTGGGTGTAAGGGCAGGAACGGAAAACACTAAAGTTTATTTTTCCTTAGACTATCTGAACGAAAAGGGAATTCTGGCTATGGACAATTCCAGCCGTTATACCGCCAGACTTAATGTAGACCAGAATATAGGAAAATATTTTACGACGGGTTTACAAGGGCAGTTTACCCATTATGATCAGAATAACCGCCGGGATCCGCTCAATCAAGCCAACAAGATTGCACCCTTAGGACAGGTGTTTGACGATCAGGGAAATTTTATTGTCTATCCTCTGGCTGGTACTTTTGTCAATCCCCTGGCAGATGAGCAGCCAGATGTGTATACCAACGAAACGATGATCAATCGCACATTGTTGTCGGCTTATATGGAATTTAAACCTTTTAAAGGTTTTGTGGCAAGAACCAATGTTGGTGTCAACCTGAATACGGATCGTACAGGAACTTATGCCGACCGTTATTCTTTAGACCGGAATGGTTCTGTTCCAAAGGCGACCTATGCTTCTTCCAACAGCAACCTGGTTAATATAGAAAACTATGTAACCTATAACAAGGAGATCAGAGACCACTCCTTTACTCTTACCGGAATTAATAGCATGCTGTTCAACAGGATGGATAATATTGCTGCATCGGGAGAGAACCAGTTACTGAAATCACAGCTGTTTTATGGTTTGGGCAATACCCAGAACCAGGCGGTGATCACCAATTATACCATGTCTAATTTAATCTCTTTTGCAGGCAGGTTGAACTATGCTTACAAAGGTAAATACCTCCTTACGGTAACCGGCCGAACAGATGGGTCGTCTAAACTGGCAGATGGTAATAAATGGGCATTCTTTCCATCTGCAGCAGTTGCCTGGCGGATCAGTGACGAAGATTTTCTGAAAGACAATAAGGTGATCAGTGATCTGAAGCTAAAATACAGTTATGGGGTAGCCGGAAGTGATAACATCAGTGCCTATTCCACACAAAGTAGCTTGTCAAAAATTGCATTCGCTTATGATGATGCACCAGCATTGGCCTATGGCTATGCGCCAAGGATAGGGAATTTGGGCCTGACCTGGGAGAAGACCAAGACTAGTGATATCGGGCTGGAGATGGGATTTTTTAAAAATAGAATTACGGCAACTGTTGACTATTATGATTCTCAAACCTACGACCTGCTATTGAACAGAAGTCTTCCACCTTCAGATGGGGTAACCAGTGTTATCCAAAACGTAGCAAAAACACAAAATAAAGGATTAGAAATTGCCATCTCCTCGAAGAATATTACTGGTCCCGATTTTCAATGGACCACCAATTTAAGTTTTTCCCGCAACAGGGAGAAGATCGTGGCGCTTGCGGGAGGCGCTCAGTCAGACGTTTTAAATTCCTGGTTTGTTGGTCAGCCTGTGCAAGCTTATTATGATTATGAAAAGGTCGGAATCTGGCAAACTGCTGATGCAGCGGAAGCCGCAAAATATGGTCAGAAACCTGGTGATATACGGGTAAGGGACCTCAATAACGATGGTAAGATCGATGCCACCAATGATAGAAAGATCATTGGCACAAACCGGCCGAGCTGGAGTGGAGGATTAGAAAATACGTTTACCTATAAAGCCTGGGACTTGAATGTTTATCTTTTTGCCCGCATGGGACAAACCATTTATGCCGATTTTTTAAGAAGATACGATCCTCAGGGTATTGAAAACGCAGGTACTGTAATTAATTACTGGACACCGGAGAATCCAAGCAACGACTACCCTCGTCCAAACAAGAATACTTCGCTGGCGGCTACTTTGTATTCCAGTACGTTAGGTTATGTAGATGGCTCCTTTATCAGGCTTAGGAATGTGACACTGGGTTATACCATTCCAAAATTGAAACTGGAAAAAACCTTTATCAAGAGCGTCCGTATCTATGCAACAGCGAGAAATCCGTTTACCTATACCAAGTCCAGTTTGTTGAAACAATATGATCCGGAAAGAGGTGGCTCGGAAAATGCACCAATGACCAAATTGTACACCTTTGGATTAAACGCAACCTTTTAAATTAAGCAGAAATCATCATGAAACAATATATTTATAAAGGACTGATTGTTTTGGCTGGATTGGCCATCAGCAGCTCCTGTAAAAAAGCTTTAGAAGAGAAAAACCCCTCAGGAATTACCGCAGAAAGTGTTTATTCCACACCCGCTGGGTTTGAGACCCTGGTTAATGCTGCCTATTCTTATCAACGCTGGTGGTATGGTAAGGAAGAAGGTTATAGTCTTTCTGAAATGGGTACGGACATTTGGGCCAGTGGGGCAGGGGACGTCACCAAAGACCTTACAAATTATATCAATCTGCAGGGAACGAATACCGCGATAACCACCGAATGGCAACAATTCTATGCCGCCATTAACCTTTGCAATACAGGGGTGAACCGGATTGGAGAAGCGGGTTTAGCGGCGAATATAAGACCCATCAGAGAAGCAGAACTTAAATTTTTGAGGGCCTTTTATTACTGGCACATTGTGGAAACCTGGGGTGGTGTGCATTTTAGCTTAGAGGAAACGACTACAGCCATCACTACAGCCAATAGAACTCCTGTAGAGACCTTCAACAAACAGATCATTCAAGATCTTCTTTTTGCTGTAACGAACCTGCCAGCGACAACGGTAGATTATGGAAGGGCAACAAAACCGGCCGCCCAGGCTTTTCTGGCCAGAATGTACCTGAGCCAGAAGAAATACACAGAAGCCAGAGATATGGCTTTGGCAGTCATTAACGGAGGATATGGATTTACGCTACTGCCAAATTATGCTGACCTGTGGGAAATGTCTAATCTGAAGAATAAGGAAGTGGTATATGCGGTGAATTATTCTACCAATTTAACTTTAAATGATCTGATTGACCCCATCTTAAATCCTTATGGACACAGCAGGGGTAGCAATAACGGGCATTTACTATTTGCCATGAAATATGACGATCAGCCAGGAATGCTACGAGATATTGCCAACGGCCGTCCATTTGACCGCTATATGCCAACCCGCTTTTTATTAGACCTCTTTTCAGAAAATGATGCCAGGTATGATGGATCGTTCCAAACCGTTTGGTATGCCAACAGCACTACCCGGCCTGCTGGAATGAAGATTGGCGATACAGCAATTTTTACCACTAAAAAAGTATATGCCCCGGCAGGTAAACTCTATAAAATCTTTGACCGGAACACTGTGTACAATACAGATGGGAGTGTAAAGGATCAATTGCACTACGTATCCCTGAGTAAATTTGCAGATCCTACACGCAGCAGTGCCAACGAAGCTCAAAGCGCGCGGGATGTATTTGTGATTCGTTTTGCCGAACTTTACCTCATCGCTGCAGAAGCAGAGTTGGGTTTAGGGAACCCGGACCAGGCGGCAACCTATTTAAATGTAGTCCGCAGCCGGGCTGCGAAAGCAGGTAAGGTGGCAGATATGCAGGTCAGCGGAAGTCAGATAACATTGGACTTTATTCTCGATGAAAGAGCCAGGGAGTTTGCCGGCGAGCAGATCCGCTGGTTTGATTTGAAAAGAACCGGCAAATTATTGGAACGGGTTAAAGCAGATAATCCGAATGCGGCAACTATACAGGACTTTAATCAGGTAAGGCCAATTCCAAGGACGCAGATGGATGCGGTAACCAACCCAAATGAATTTAAACAAAACCCAGGTTATCAATAAAGATTTAAAGAATGAAAAGAATTTTTTTATTGTTTGTTACTGCATTCAGTATCCTTCTGGCCAAGGGCCAGGACAAAAGAATCGTTGTTGCCCAGGATGGCAGCGGTGATTATAAGACCGTACAGGAAGCGATCAACTCCGTGCCCGATTTTCGCAAGGTAAGCACTTTGATTTTTATTAAAAACGGGATCTATAAGGAAAAACTCAATCTGTCGGCCTCTAAAAAAATGGTGAAATTGCAGGGAGAAAATGTAGAGAAAACCATCCTCACCTTTGATGATTATGCGGCAAAGAAGAATAGTTTTGGAGAAGAAAAAGGTACATCCGGATCTTCCAGTTTTTATATTTACGGCGAAGAATTCAGCGCAGAGAACATCACCTTTGAAAATTCATCCGGCCCTGTAGGACAAGCCGTAGCTCTTTGGATTGCGGGAGATAAAGCGCAATTTAAGAACTGCAGGATGCTGGGCTTCCAGGATACCTTGTATACCTACGGAGGCAATAGCCGTCAGTATTTTAAAAACTGCTATATAGAAGGAACGGTAGATTTTATTTTTGGCTCGGCTACGGCGGTCTTTGAAGACTGCGAGATCTTCTGTAAAAAAGGTGGTGGCTATATTACCGCCTCCTCTTCGCCCGATACCGTAAAATATGGCTATGTCTTTTTAAACTGCAAGATTACCGGAGATGCCCCTGAAAATTCCTTTTATCTGGGCAGGCCATGGCGGCCTTACGCAAAGGCAGTTTACATTCACTGCAGTCTGGGCAACATGATCCGCACCGAAGGATGGAATAACTGGGGCAAGGAAAGTAATGAAAAGACAGCCTATTATGCGGAGTATAAAAATAGCGGTCCAGGCTTTAAACCGGCAAAAAGGGCGGCCTGGTCTCATCAGTTGAACGATACAGAGTTGAAAGAATATGCCTTAGAAAAAATCATGAAAGGATGGAAACCTTCCATATGAAACATCCTTATTTAGTACTTGTTGCGCTATGTTCATTTTGCGAGGTCCATGCCCAGGAAAAGTCCAGTCCAGACCAGGCTATATCCAAAACCTGGGTGGCTGATCTGGGGAATGGCCGCTATAAGAATCCAGTACTTAATGCAGATTATTCTGATCCCGATGCCATCAGAGTAGGAGATGACTTTTACCTCACGGCTTCTAGTTTTGATGCCGTTCCTGGTTTACCGATTTTACATTCCAAAGATCTGGTCAACTGGACCCTGATCAACCATGCCTTACAGCAACAGGTTCCTGTAGCACATTTTTCAAAAACGCAGCATGGCAATGGAGTTTGGGCTCCGGCCATTCGCTTTCACAACAAGGAGTATTATATCTATTATCCCGATCCGGATTTTGGGATCTATATGATCAAAGCCTCTGACCCCGGATCTACCTGGTCCGATCCTGTACTGGTTCAGGAAGGGAAGGGGCTGATCGATCCTTGTCCGCTTTGGGATGACAACGGTAAGGTCTATCTGGCTTATGCATTCGCGGGTAGCAGGGCAGGAATAAAAAGCGTGTTGGCAGTAAAAGAGTTGAATGCTGAGGGAAGCAAGGCCCTTACCGCTGGTCAGATTGTTTATGACGGGCATGAAACAGACCCAACCATTGAAGGGCCTAAACTGTACAAAAGAAAGGGCTACTATTACATTTTTGCTCCTGCAGGAGGGGTATCTACGGGCTGGCAGCTGGTACTCCGGTCTAAAAATATTTACGGCCCATTTGAGAGGAAGGTAGTAATGGATCAGGGTTCTGCAAAAGTGAATGGTCCGCATCAGGGGGCCTGGGTAGATACGCAAAGTGGGGAAGATTGGTTCCTGCATTTCCAGGATAAAGGGGTAATGGGCAGGGTATTGCATTTGCAACCGATGAAATGGGTAAAGGATTGGCCTGTACTTGGTATTGATCCGGACGGGGATGGTAAAGGGGAACCTGTAATGAGCTACAAAAAACCAAATGTGGGTAAAGCTTACTCTGTAGCGACGCCAGTTGAAAGCGATGAATTTAATTCTGATGTGTTAGGCTTGCAATGGCAATGGCAGGCCAATCCTGCTGCGAACTGGTCTTTTTTAAATACAGCGAATGGTAGTTTGAGGTTGTACACTACGCACATGCCAGACAGTGCACGCAACATTTGGGATGTGCCAAATGTGTTGCTGCAGAAGTTTCCTAATGAAGAGTTTACTGCAACCGCAAAACTGGTTTTTAAGCCAAATGTTAAATTGCAGGGAGAGCGTACGGGACTCGTGATTATGGGTAAGAGTTATGCTGGCCTGGCGCTGAAAAGTGGTGCTGATGGATTGGTTTCCCTGGTTTCTTTGCGCTGCCGTAATGCGATTAAAGGAACGGCTGAACGTGAGGAGGTTGTTTTACCAAAGATTTCTCCTTCTTCTTCGGAGGTTTATTTGCGGGTTAAGGTAACAGAGGGTAAACTTTGCAGGTTTAGTTATAGTTTGGATGGTGTGCGGTTTGTGGATGCGGGAGATATTTTTGAAGCGGAAGAGGGTTTGTGGATTGGGGCTAAAATGGGATTGTTTGCTTTGAGGAATTCCAGGACGAATGATTCTGGTTATGCGGATGTAGATTGGTTTAGGGTAGAGCATTTATAGTCGAAAATTCTGTACAGCTGCTTCAAGACTAACGATATCAGGCGGGCTGAAGGAGCCCGCAGATCTCTGAGGTCTTTCCGCAGCGTAAGAGAATTTTCGGTAGCAAATTGCAGAGGAGGGAGCACATCGGGCTGGGTGGCGGTATGATGGGAGGTGTTTTTTTGTTGGGCTAATTTTGTAAATTCAATAAAAATACCTGACTATGGAAAATGGAACATTAAGCTTTAAATATCAATTAGAAAAAAAAGAACCACGTAGTGGACCAGGAGGTATTACCCGGGGGGCTTCTGTTCATGAATTTCCGGTTTCCACCGGAATTGCAGGTGTATCCATGCGGCTGGAGCCGGGTGCTATGCGCGAATTGCACTGGCATGCCAATGCGGCAGAATGGGCTTACGTATTAACGGGGCATTGTCGTACAACGATCATTCATCCCGATGGAAGTTCTTATATTGATACCTTTGGGCCCGGGGATACCTGGTATTTTCCTAAAGGTTATGGACATTCCATCCAGGGAATTGGCCCTGGAGAGTGTCATTTTATACTGATCTTTGATAACGGAGATTTCTCTGAAGACCATACTTTCAGCATTACAGATTTTATAAGGAGTGTGCCACGGGAAATTGCGGCGCAAAATTTAGGTATAAGTCTGGAAGAGGTAGACCAGCTTCCTAAAAAGGAGGTTTATTTTGCACAAGGTGAGGTGCCTGATGATGCTTCTGTGTTTTCAGCGCAGCGGTCTGTTCCTGAACTGACCAGCAGACATCGATATCCGCTCGATGCACAGCAACCCAGACGGGTACCTGGAGGAGGTACGCAAAAACTGGTCACTTCGGCAGAGTTTCCGATCAGCACCACAATGTCTGGGTCCATTATTGAATTACAACCGGGTGCTTTAAGAGAAATGCATTGGCACCCCAATGCAGATGAATGGCAGTATTATATTAGCGGGAGGGCGGAAATGACTGTTTTTCTTGCGGAGGGAAAAGCGGTAACTGAACAATTTGAAAGTGGTGATGTGGGTTATGTGCCCATGGGGGCCGGACATTATATTAAAAATACGGGAGTGGAAGTGTGCCGGGTATTGATTGGTTTTAACAGTGGCCATTATGAAGCTATTGATTTAAGCGAGTGGCTGGCTAAAAATCCGGATGTATTGCTTCAAGGTAATTTTGGAATTGGTAAGGGATTGGTAGAAAAGTTACCAGCACAAAAATTGTTTATAAAACCGGAGTAGTTTGTTTAGAAAATTCTGTACAACTGCTTCAAGACTAACGATATCAGGCGGGCTGAAGGGCCCGCAGATCTCTGAGGTCTTTCCGCAGTTGTGCAGAATTTTCTGTAGCAAATTGCTGAGGAGAGAGGAGACTCGGCTGGGTGCATATTTGGGATCATGTAATGACCAGGGAACCGAGATAAATGCTATCTGACTGGCGTTGCCTGTCAGCAGAGTTAAAAGCGGCATAGATTTCCAGGGTCCTTCCTGTGGAGCCGGCCAGGATTTCGAGTTCATCAGAGCCGTCGGAACGAAAACGTCCGGTGGTTGTGAAACGGACTTGCTCATTCGCCACATCATAGGCCAGTAACATAACCTGGTCTTTAAGACTGGTATCTGGTAGAGGTTCCGGGTTCCAGGTAAATTTTAATGTTTTGGGCGTTTCCTGTATAACGGTTATATTCTCCGAATTGGCCAGGGTTCCCATACTGACTTTCATCAAGCTTGGATCAATGTGAACACCATCACTATCCACTACAAGGGCATTTTTCGAGATGTAAGATTTTGCTCCGTAATAACCTTCCAGTTTCTTGTTTTCGTTCTTAAAGCTTTTATTGACAAAATTTTTAATAGGTTTGAGCCAGGCTTGCGTGAGTTTGAATTTTTCCTGATTAAGCAATTCTGCCTTGCTGAACTTTACCTTCCGGTTAGGAAGGCTTTTCATATATTCTATACCCCTCCAGGAGCTTCCGATCACTGTTCCAACTTTTCCGGATATGGGACCGTTCATCCCTTTTTTTAATCTTCCCATTTTTTCTACATGTTTAGTTTGTATTTGGTTGATAACCAATATAATAATAATTTTTGGTAAATAAAAATTAAACAAATAATATACAGGGGAAAAATAAGGGTTAAACAGGTATTCTATCCGTGTTTTGTCCCTGTTCTGTCCCTGTTTAATCCCTGTTTGATCCCTGTTTATATTAAGTCAGTTAAATCTTAGAATCAAATCTGGATATACACAGTGGATGTAAACAGATTTAAGCTTGTTGTTTTTCAATCCTGGTGATGGGTTGTGATTGATGAACTACTGAATTTATATGAGAACTCAGGCTATGCACCCAGAAAAAAAAAAGGATTAAGGGAGAAGGCCTTTTAAGGTTTGTGGGCTTTTTCTGCCCGCCTAAGCTTAAGCAGCCTTCGAACTCATCCTTCTTTTTTATAAGAATAAAGAAGCCATAAAACAAAAAAGCGGAAAGGTCTAAACCTTTCCGCTCTCTATGAGGAAATTAAAATTAGTTTTTTACAAATTCAGTATTTGCGTTCAGCGTAACTTCATCGCTTAACATTGCATTTGGAAATTTAGCACCGAAACCAAAATCAGATCTTTTAATTGTACCTGAAACTTTGAAACCAGCAGTTTCTTTTTTAGACATTGGGTTAGTGGTTACACCTCTTAAAGTAGCATCCAAAGTTACTGCTTTAGTTACACCGTGTAAAGTCAGGTTACCAGCAACTTTATATTTATTACCGCTAACTTTTTTAACTGAAGTACTTTTGAAAGTCAATTTAGGGAATTTAGCTGCATCAAAGAAGTCAGCACCTTTTAAATGCTCATCTCTTTTATCATTGTCTGTGTTTACAGAGTTTACATCAGCACTTAATACCACAACTGCATCAGAAAAATCAGGTTTGGCAGAAGTAATGGTCGATTCGAAGTTTTTGAATGAACCTTCAACATCAGTGATCATTAAGTGGGTTACCACAAATCCGATCTTAGAGTGAGCCGTATCTGCAGTCCAGGTTGAATCTGCAGCAGGTTTGAAAGCAAATAAAGCAGTAGTTAAAACTGCAACAAGTAAGAATATCTTTTTCATGTCTTAAAATTTATGGATACAAAGAGACACAAATATAAACAGCAGGGCATTGACCTATGATAAGAAATAAAAAAATATCAGAATTTTCTGACGGGAACGATTGCGCATTTATTTTGGTCGCTTTTGTTTTATTCTGCCTTAAAACTATGTAGACTTGCTTCAGGAGTACAAATCTAACCAAGTATTTATGAATAAGTTTAATTTCCTTCTAACCGGTATTGCACTGTTTGCAGCTGTACATCTGCAGGCGCAAAACAAGAATGCCTGGTCGTTTGAAAATTTACCTCTAGTTAAAGAAACCAGTTTTAAAAAAGACACCTTGAATATTGTTCAGTATGGAGCAATATCTGATGGAAAAACTTTAAATACAAAGGCCATTAACCAGGCCATTACTGCCTGCAGCTCAAAAGGCGGAGGTGTTGTACTTATTCCAGCTGGTTTTTGGCTAACAGGTCCAATAGAACTTAAAAGCAATGTGAACCTGCACCTGCAGAAAAATGCATTGTTGCAGTTTACCAAAGATTTTGATCAGTATCCGTTGGTGGAAGGCAATTGGGAAGGACTTGCTCAAATGCGGAACCAAAGTCCGGTTTGGGCCAACGGGCAACAAAATATTGCAATTACCGGTTACGGCATCATTGATGGTGCAGGCGATGCCTGGAGGATGGTCAAAAAAGATAAATTGACGGAAAGCCAATGGAAAACCTTGGTAGCCTCGGGAGGGATTGTAAATGAAGAGAAGAAAATGTGGTATCCATCGGCAAAGACGGTTAAAGGTGCAGGTCTGAAAGATCCGGGTTTGATTGCTAAAGACAAAACGCCAGAGTTTTATGCTTCTGTAAAAGATTTTCTGCGTCCAAATCTGGTGGTGCTCAACAGTTGTAAGCAAGTCTTACTGGAAGGGGTGACTTTTCAAAATTCCCCAGCATGGAACTTGCATCCGCTGATGTGTGAAGATCTGACAGTTAGGAATGTATATGCTAAGAATCCATGGTATGCGCAAAATGGAGATGGAATTGACGTGGAATCTTGTAAAAATGTGCTGATTGAAGGCAGTACTTTTGATGTGGGTGATGATGGAATCTGTATCAAATCCGGGCGCGATGCTGCCGGGCGTAAACGTGGAATGCCAACAGAAAACGTGATCATCCGGAACAGTACGGTGTATCATGCGCATGGAGGTTTTGTGATTGGAAGTGAAATGTCTGGTGGAGCAAAGAATATTTTTATATCGGATTGTACATTTATTGGTACCGATATCGGTTTGAGGTTTAAAACCACCAGAGGCCGAGGTGGTGTGGTAGAGGGGATTTATGCCAAGAACATAAATATGAAAGATATCGCCGGAGAAGCCATACTTTTTGATATGTACTATGCGGCGGTAGATCCGATTCCTTTGTCGGGTGAGAAGCGGGAAACACCAAAAACGCAATTGCTGCCGGTTACCGAGGAAACACCAGTGTTCCGGGATTTCCACATTAGCCAGGTGGTTTGTGATGGGGCTTCTAAAGCGATATTTGTGCGTGGGTTACCCGAACTCAGCATCAGTAATATCTTTCTGGATCAGCTGACCATTAAAGCTAAAAAAGGAATAGACCTGCAGGAAGCGAAAAATATACAGATCAGTAATGTGCATTTAAATGTAGATGAGGCCAGTCCGCTGATCAGCATCCAGAATGGAAATCAAATTCAGTTTAAAAATATTGAGTATAATAAAGCCAAAATCTTGTTTAGTATAAAGGGGGCAAACAGCAGCAAGATCAGTGCTGTCGGAATAGATGCATCCAAAGCTGATCTTGTAAAAGAATTTAACGATGGCGCCCGGGCGAAATCACTTATCCTACAATAATCCGCATGAAAAGATCATTTTTTGTTCAAACGACTTTAACTTGCCTGCTCACAGCTGCTGTTGCAGGAGTATCTTATGCACAAAACAGGCCACTTTCTGAGGAAATGGCATCTACTGCAATGCACATCTGGAAAGATTCCTTAAACCTGGACCCTGCCCGTCCGAGGCCTGTAAAATGGGCATATGACCAGGGCGTGATCCTGGAAGGAATCGATGGTATCTGGAGAAGGACCGGGGAGGGTGAATATTTTAAATATATGCAGAAATCCATGGACTTTTTTGTAACCAAAGAAGGGGGGATCAATACCTATAAACAAGAAGATTATAATATTGACAATGTGAAGAATGGCCGTTCTTTACTGACCTTGTATAAGGTGACTGGTCAGGTGAAATATTTTAAGGCGGCCACCTTGCTTTGGGTGCAATTGAAGAAACAGCCACGGACCAAAGAAGGTGGTTTCTGGCATAAAAAGATCTATCCAAACCAGATGTGGCTGGATGGTTTATATATGGGCGAACCCTTTTATGCAGAATATGCCAGTCTGGTGAAAGATGAGCAGGCTTTTGATGATATTGCCAATCAGTTTATCTACATGGAAGAACATGCCAGGGATGCTACAACAGGTTTGTTGTATCATGGATGGGATGAATCCAAGGCAGAGCAATGGGCCAGTAAAACCACAGGTACTTCTCCTAATTTCTGGGGTAGGGCCATGGGCTGGTATGGAATGGCCTTGGTAGATGTACTGGATTATTTTCCTGAAAATCATCCGAAAAGAAAGGTATTACTGAGCATTCTTGACCGTTTAGTGGTGGCCGTGGGTAAATATCAGGACCCGGCTTCAGGGCTTTGGTATGATGTATTGGATAAACCGCAGGCCAAAGGAAATTATCAGGAGGCTTCGGCTTCCTGCATGTTCGTATATACTGTGGCAAAGGGGGTAAGGAAGGGCTATCTGGCAGCAAAAACTATGGATATCGCAAAGAAGGGTTATGCAGGGATCAAAAAGGAATTTATAGAACCTGGAACCCATGCAGGGCAGGTCAACCTGAAAGGAACGGTGAGTGTATCTGGTCTGGGTGGCAAACCTTACAGGGACGGAAGTTTTGAATACTATATCAAAGAAAGGGTAATTACCAATGATCCAAAAGGAGTAGGGGCATTTTTGCTGGCCGCTAATGAGATGGAAATTGCGGCATTACCGAAACCGGGTCTTGGCAAAACAGTAGTACTGGATTCTTATTTCAACAATGAAACCAGGAAGGACCAAAGTGGCAATGAAGTGTCCTGGCATTACAAATGGGAGGAACTTGCCAATGGTGGTTTTTCAATGTGGGGTGGGCAGTTTAATCATGCAGGGTTTAAAACATCAACTTTATATGCAGCACCCACCGCAGAAAATCTGAAAAAGGCTTCGGCTTATATTATTGTGGATCCGGATACAGAAAAGGAAACCAAAAATCCAAAGTATATTTTGCCGGAACATATTCAATCGATCGCAGACTGGGTGAAGGCAGGTGGTGTATTGGTGTTGATGGCCAATGATACGGGGAATGTGGAACTGGAGCATTTTAACCATCTGGCCAAGGCTTTTGGCGTACAGTTTAACCTGAACAGTAAGGGGAGGGTGATCAATAACAATTATCCTCAGGGAGAAATTCGTGTTACTGCAGGTAATCCGGTATTAAAAAAAACTAAACAGTTGTATATTAAAGAATATAGTAGTTTGAAATTGCTGGCGCCTGCAAGATCTGTGATGAAGGACAAGGATGGGGATGATGCGATGGCAGTATCGAAATTAGGTCAGGGAAGCGTGTTCATTATCGGTGATCCCTGGTTGTATAATGAGTATGTAGACGGTAGAAAATTACCGGCGGCTTATGATAATTTTACAGCAGGCGCTGATTTGGTAAATTGGATTGCAGAACAATTACCTGCTGGAAAAAGATAAAATGAAAAGAGGAATTTTTATGGTTGTGGCCTTGCTTTGGGCAGGTGCTACAAGTGCTCAGAAAGCGGAAGATCCTATGGCTGAAAATATGCTGATTTACCAGCGCAGCATAGGGGGCTGGCCAAAGGCGGTGAATATGGTGCCCGTGGATTACAATAAAGCCCTTTCTCCGGAGCAGCGCCTGGTCATTCAGGCAGACTCATTACATGAAGATGCGACGATAGATAACAATGCCACTTCAAAAGAGATCATTTACCTGGTAAAGGCTTATAAGAAATTGGGAAACCCACGCTACCTGAAAGCGGCAGAAAAGGGGATCAATTATATTTTTAAGGCACAGTATGCCAATGGCGGTTGGCCCCAGTATTATCCGGAGCACAATTTATACCGGAGTGAAATTACGTATAACGATAATGCGATGATCAATGTGCTGAACATTCTGGAGGATATTGCCGAAGGGAGTAATGATTTTGATGTGGTTGATCCTTCGCTGAAGAAAAGAGCTGTTCCTGCAGTAGAGAAGGGAATTGACTGCATTTTAAAAACCCAGATCTCTGTAAAAGGAAAGCTGACTGTGTGGTGTGCACAGTACAATGAGCGTACTTTAAAACCGGCCAAAGCCAGAGCTTTTGAGCTGATTTCGCTTAGCGGGATGGAGTCTGTAGGCATTACTGAATTTTTAATGCGGATTAAAAACCCTTCACCGGAGCTTGTAAAAGCGGTGCAGGCTGCAGTGGCCTGGTTTGAATCTTCCAAGATTGAAGGGTACAATTTTGTCTTTGTGAAAGATGAATCGCAGCCTAAAGGGAAAGACAGGGTGCTGGTTAAAGACCCTGCCTCGGTGATCTGGGCAAGGTTTTATGATATTGAAACGAATATACCTTTCTTTTCGGGAAGGGATAGTGTGAAGAAAAATACAGTAGCAGAAATAGAAGTGGAAAGACGTACTGGTTATGCCTGGTATGGGACCTGGCCAGCTAAACTGTTGTCGAAAACTTACCCGGCCTGGCTCAAGCGAATTGGCTGAGCGGGTGGTTTTTTACGGTAACGTTTGCGGAAATAATTTGGCCCCGACAGGGGGAATTGTTTCCAATTATTATGTAGAATTGTTTGTGATCAATTGAATGTAGTGTATTAAAAATGATCTTATCAAAGGAGAATTTAAAGAATGTGGGTACATCAACGGTGATTGTACCAGAGGTTTCGGTGTTTAATCTTCCGGAAAAAGTTCTGCAGTTTGGAACGGGTGTCCTGCTGCGCGGGCTGCCGGATTATTTTATTGACAAGGCCAACAGAAAAGGGTATTTTAATGGCCGTGTGGTGGTGGTGAAATCTACTCCGGGAGCTACAACAGAATTTGATGCACAGGATAACTTGTATACACTTTGTATCCGGGGAATTGAGCATGGGGAGATCGTGGAAGAAAATGTGATTTCTTCTGCCATTAGCCGTGTAATTTCGGCTGAACGAGATTGGGAAGCCATTTTGGAGGTGGCCCGCAATCCGGAACTTCAGGTCATTGTTTCCAATACAACCGAAGTGGGTATTGTTCTGGTTCGGGAGAGTATAGCGCAGCATCCACCGGTTTCTTTTCCGGCAAAGTTATTGGCCGTGCTTTTTGAGCGCTACAAAACCTTTAATGGAAGTGCGGTAGCGGGTGTTGTGGTGATTGCGACAGAACTGATCCCGGATAACGGTAAGAAACTGGAAGCCATCGTGATGGAGCTTGCAGACCATAATCAATTGGAGCAGTCTTTTAAAGACTGGCTCAGTGCACAGGTAAATTTCTGTAATTCGCTGGTGGATAGGATTGTGCCTGGAAAACCTGATCAAAAAACTTTAGATGGACTGGAAAGTCAGCTGGGCTACCAGGATAACCTGTTGTCTATGGTTGAACCTTATCGTTTATGGGCCATCGAAGGCGATGAACATGTGGCTTCGAAACTCGAATTCCGCCAGGCGGATGCAGGGGTGATCGTTGCAAAGGATATAGAACGCTTCAGAGAACTGAAGGTTCGTTTATTAAATGGTACGCATACGTTGAGTTGTGGAATTGCTGTTTTGGCAGGAATTGATACCGTGAAGAACGGGATGAAAGAGGAGTTGCTGAAGAATTATATCACTGAACTGATGCAAAACGAAATTGCACCAGCTATTCCATATGAAATTGCTTTGGAAGAATCCCTGGCCTTTTCTAGAGTCGTGCTGGACCGTTTTGCCAATCCTTATATTGAGCATTTGTGGAAGAGCATTACCTTGCAGTACTCCATGAAACTGAAAATCCGGATCTTGCCGGTTTTGGCTAATTATTATGCACTGAACGCTCAGGTGCCCCCTCATATCGCTTTTGGCTTTGCTGCTTTTCTTCAGTATATGAAATCGGCGGGCAATGATGATCAGGCCGCTTATTTTACCAATCAGCTGGAATCTTTATCTGAAAAGGCTTATGCTGAAGGTGTATTGAGGGATGTTGCTTTTTGGGGAACCGACTTGAGTCAGTTACCTGGTTTCATTGCTGCGGTGTGCAACTATTACGATCTGATTACCGAGAATGGGATCCAGGTGGCTTTGTCTGCTTTCAAAAACCTAACGCTTTCGGGCTTATGAAACAGCGGGTTTTAAGGGTTCATCCTCATGATAATGTCATTGTTGCTTTATCGGATCTGGCTTCAGGAGAAGAGGTTGTTTACGAAGGGCTGTCCTATAGATTGAAAGAAACCATACCGGCGAAACATAAATTTACAACCGTAGATCTGGCCCCGGGCGACCGGGTGCTGATGTATGGTGTTTTGGTAGGTAAAGCCCAGCAGGCTATACCTGCTGGTTCTTTAATAACCACGCGTAATATTAAACATGCTTCCACTGATTTTCATGTTGGAGAAGAAAAGGCTGGCTGGACCGCTCCGGATATCTCTGCATGGGCTAACCGTAAGTTTGACGGCTTCCACCGGGCCGATGGGCAGGTGGGAACAGCCAACTACTGGTTGGTGGTACCGATGGTTTTTTGTGAGAACAGGAACCTGGAAGTGATCCAGGAGGCCTTGTTGAATAATTTGGGCTATGGAAGGAATGAGACTTATCAGGTACAGGCCAAACAGCTGATGTCTTTGTATGAAAGGGGAGCAGGGATTGACGAGATTCTGAACGCGCAGGTGACCTATACTGAAAATGCGCCGGGGCAGAACCGAATGTTTTCCAATGTGGATGGAATTAAGTTTTTGTCGCATACCGGGGGGTGTGGGGGCACGCGCCAGGATTCGGAGACTTTATGTGGACTGCTGGCCGGATATATTACCCATCCAAATGTGGCAGGTGCCACGGTGATGAGTCTGGGTTGCCAGAATGCACAGGTGAGTATCCTAAAGGAGGAAATTGCGAAAAGAACGGCGAATTTTGATAAGCCTTTATATGTGATTGATCAACAGACGATCGGCAAAGAAGCTGATGTGCTTTCTCTGGCGATTAAACAGACTTTTGCTGGTCTAATTCAGGCCAACGGGCACCAGAGAAAACCTGCACCGCTGAGCAAGTTGTGTATTGGACTGGAATGTGGTGGCTCTGATGGTTTTTCGGGAATTTCGGCCAACCCAGCCATTGGTTATACTTCTGATTTACTGGTGGCTTTGGGCGGTTCGGTTATTCTTGCCGAATTTCCGGAATTGTGTGGTGTGGAACAGAACTTGACCAACCGCTGTGTGGACCGTAAAGATGCTAAGCGTTTTGTAGACCTGATGCAAACCTATAGTTCCAGGGCTACGGCAGCCGGATCGGGTTTTGATATGAACCCCTCGCCGGGCAATATCAAAGATGGTTTGATTACCGATGCGATTAAATCGGCTGGTGCGGCCAAAAAAGGAGGTACATCTCCGGTTGTGGCTGTTTTAGACTACCCTGAAAAAGTAACAAAAACAGGTCTGAATTTGTTGTGTACTCCAGGGAATGATGTGGAATCTACTACGGCTGAAGTGGGTTCGGGTGCAAATGTGGTACTGTTTACGACAGGACTTGGTACGCCGACTGGAAATCCGATTGCTCCGGTAGTTAAAATTGCCAGTAACAGTACACTGTTTCGCAAAATGAACGATATCATGGACCTGGATACAGGAACTGTAATTGAAGGTGAAGAGACCATTCAGCAAGCAGGAGAAAGGATTTTGAATTATGTCATTGAGGTGGCCAGCGGAAAGATCCAGGTAAAGGCCGTTCAGCACAGACAGGATGATTTTATCCCCTGGAAAAGAGGGGTTTCTTTATAAATGAATGATTAAAAGATAAAAACAGATAGACAGATGGAGGATATGAAAGTATTGCATGCGGTACATCCGGATGATTTTAAATCATACGGTACGGAAAAGATCAGGGAACGTTTTTTACTGGCTGACCTGAAGGCAGAAAACAAAGTGAATTTTGTTTATACGCATTATGACCGGATGATGGTTGGTTTGGCGCACCCGGTTACTGAAGGTATTGAATTGGGTAACTATGCTCATCTTCGTTCGGATTACTTTCTGGAAAGAAGGGAACTTGGGGTGATTAATGTTGGGGGTGCAGGCCGTATCGAGGCGGATGGTACAACTTATAACCTGAATAAACTTGATGCCCTTTACTTAGGTAAGGGTACAGAAAAGGTACGTTTTGAGAGTATCGATGCAGCCAATCCGGCCGTGTTTTATTTGCTGTCTACTCCGGCACATAAAACTTATGAAACCACTTTGCTGGTCAGAGCAGATGCTTTTTCTGCGGTACTGGGTAGTTTAGATACGGCTAACGAAAGAAGGATTATCCGTTATATTCATAAAGACGGCATTCAGAGTTGCCAGCTGGTGATGGGCTTAACCATTCTGGCCAATGGCAGTGTATGGAATACCATGCCTGCGCACGTACATGACCGTAGAATGGAAGCTTATTTCTATTTTGATGTGGAAGAGGATCAACGGGTATTGCACCTGATGGGCGAGCCTCAGGAGACCCGTCATATTCTAATAGCGAATCATCAGGCGGTGGTATCTCCGCCATGGAGTATCCATTCGGGAAGTGGTACAAAAAATTACAGTTTTATTTGGGGTATGGGTGGTGAAAACCTGGATTATGCGGACATGGACCCTGTTGCAATTCAAGATATACGTTAATGGACAATTCATTCTCTTTAAAAGATAAGGTCATTGTAGTGACTGGTGGTACCGGGATTTTAGGCGGTGCTTTTGTAAATGCGGTGGTAGAAGCAGGTGCTTCTGTAGGTATTCTGGGCAGAAATGCCCAGGTGGCCCAGGAACGTGCTGATGCCATTAATGCTGCAGGTGGACAGGCCATAGCCCTGGTTGCTGATGTGATGAATGAGGGAGAGCTAAAGGCAGCTAAGGCCCTGGTATTGGAAAGGTTTGGTAAAATAGATGGCTTGGTTAACGCGGCCGGTGGAAATCAGCCTGAAGGGGTTCTGGCACCAGAGCAGGATATTTTTGATATGGATCTGGCGGGGATGAAAAAGGTAATGGACCTGAACCTTTGGGGAACAATCATTCCTACGCAGATTTTTGGGGAGGCTATTGCCGCTACAGGTAAAGGAAGTATTGTGAATATTTCTTCTATGAATTCCAAAAGGGCGATTACAAAGGTATTGGGTTACAATATGGGAAAAGCTGGAGTAGATTACTACAACCAGTGGTTTGCTGTGGAGATGGCCAACAGGTATGGCGATAAAATCAGAATGAATGCGATTGCGCCTGGTTTTTTCCTGACTGAACAGAACCGCAATCTTTTAACTAAACCTGAGGGTGGATATACGGATCGCGGTGGTTTGGTGATCAGACAAACACCTTTTAAACGTTTCGGTGATCCGGATGAATTGAAGGGCGCTTTGGTTTGGCTCTTGAGTGATGCTTCTAAATTTGTAACTGGGGCAATGATTTGTGTGGATGGTGGGTTCTCTGTTTTTGGAGGTGTTTAATTGAGATCTTAAAAAGAAGGAACCACGTGAAAAAATTTATAGACGAGAACTTTTTATTACAGAATAAGACGGCTCAGGCATTGTATCATGAGTTTGCCAAGGACATGCCGGTAATTGATTACCATTGCCATCTTCCGCCAGATCAGATTGCGGAAGACCGCAATTTTGAGAATCTGACACAGGTTTGGTTGTATGGCGATCATTATAAGTGGCGGGCCATGAGGGCTAATGGAATTGCCGAGGAGTATATTACAGGGGATAAAAGTGATTGGGAGAAGTTTGAGAAATGGGCGGAAACGGTGCCTTATACCTTGCGCAATCCTTTGTATCACTGGACGCACCTGGAGCTTCAACGCTATTTTGATGTATATGATATCCTTTCTCCGGCAACTGCGAAAAAGATTTACGATGAATGTACGGCTAAACTGCAGACACCAGAATATTCTGTAAAGAACCTGTTGCGTAAAATGAGGGTGTCTGTTGTGGCAACCACAGATGATCCGGTGGATGATCTGGCTTACCACAAACAATTGAAGGCAGACGGTTTTGAAATTAAGATTTTGCCTGCTTTCCGTCCGGATAAAGCCATGAATGCCGATGATCTGCCAGCATTGATCAGTTATATTGGTCAACTGGAACAGGTTTGCGGTATAACCATAACTGATTTTAATGCTTATCTGGGTGCTTTAAAAAGCAGACACGACTATTTTGCCGCTCATGGCTGTACCATTTCTGACCATGGTTTGGAGCAGATGTATGCTGAGGCGTATACCGATGAGGAGATCCGGCTTATTTTTGACCTGATCATTGCTGGAAAGACGTTGAGCGAACAACAGGTTCTGCAGTTTAAATCGGCCATGTTGTATCATTTTGCTGTATGGGATAAGGAGAAAAACTGGGTACAGCAGTATCATCTTGGTGCTTTGAGGAACAACAATTCCCGTTTACTGGGGGCTCTTGGACCAGATACAGGCTGGGATTCTATTGGTGATTTTCAGCAGGGACCTGCTCTGTCGAAATTCTTAAACCGACTGGATTCTGGTGATCAGCTGGCTAAAACCATTTTATATAACCTGAATCCTGCAGACAATGAACTGATGGCGACGATGATTGGGAATTTTAACGATGGTTCTGTTGCGGGCAAGATTCAGTTTGGGTCTGCATGGTGGTTCCTGGATCAGAAAGATGGGATGATCCGTCAGATCAATGCCTTGTCTAATATGGGATTGCTGAGTCGTTTTATAGGCATGCTGACAGATTCCAGGAGTTTCCTTTCTTATCCGAGACATGAATATTTCAGAAGGCTGCTGTGTAATTTGTTGGGTGAGGATGTTGAAAATGGAGAATTACCAGAAGATATGGACTGGCTGGGTAAAGTAGTTAAAGATATTTGCTATTTTAACGCAAAAAACTACTTCAATTTTTAGTATGGGAAAGATTCTGAACTTTGGTGAATTGCTGTTGCGTATCTGTCCGGACGTAGAAGGAAACTGGTTGAAGAACAACAGCCTGCCTTTTTATGTTGGGGGAGCTGAACTGAATGTGGCTACGGCACTGGCTTTATGGGAACTGCCCTCGGCTTATCTCACGGCTTTGCCCGAAAACTCATTGACTGAACAATTGGTGGGCTATGTGCAGGGACTTGGCATTGATACCAGCCCAATTCAATACCATGGGGAAAGAGTTGGACTGTATTACCTCCATAAGGGGAAGGATATGAAGAATGCCGGAGTGATTTATGACAGGGCACATTCTTCTTTTGCAACCTTACCCGTTGGTCAGGTGAACTGGGATGAGGTGCTGACTGATGTGACCTGGTTCCATTTTAGTGCCATTTGCCCGGCCTTAAGCCAGACAACCGCTGATCTTTGTGAAGAGGCGCTCAAAGAAGCTTCTGCAAGGAATATTAAAATTTCTATCGATTTGAACTATAGGGCTAAGCTTTGGAAATATGGTAAGGAACCTGTAGAAGTACTGCCCGGACTGGTGAAATATTGTGATGTGGTGATGGGAAATGTTTGGGCAGCTGAAAAGATGCTGGGTATTCCAGTTAATGAAGGGGTAGTGGAAGCGGATCAGAAAGCCATATATCTGCAGCAATCGGAACAGAGTTCAAAAGCGGTCATAGCTGCATATCCTAAATGTAAAGCGGTAGCGAATACTTTTCGTTTTGATGCCGGTGCCGGGGTAAGGTATTACAGTACCTTGTTTAGCGAAGGGTCGTTAAAGGTATCAAAAGAATACGCTGCGGAACAGATTGTAGATAAAGTGGGGAGTGGTGACTGCTATATGGCAGGTTTAATTCGTGGATTTTTCCTGGGTAAAGCTGCACAGCAGGTGCTGGAGTTCGCTACGGCTGCTGCATTTTCTAAATTGTTTATAGAAAGTGATGCAACCAGCCTTAAGCCTGCTGAGATTGAAGAAAAAGTGAAAATGTATGAACTGGTCGTTTCATGACCAATAATGAAATAGAGATGAAAACTAAAGAAAGTTCTTTAAAAGCCATTACAGATCAGGGATTGTTGCCGCTGTTCTTTTATGAAGATGCTGAAGTGAGCCTGGATGTGATCAGGACGCTTTATCGTTCTGGTATTCGTGTCCTGGAATATACAAACAGAGGTAAAGAAGCGTTGGAAAATTTTCGTTTTCTGATTCCTGCTGTGGAGAAAGAAATGCCTGATCTGCACCTTGGAATCGGAACCATCAAAACCACAGCAGAGGCTAAGGCTTTTCTGGAAGCAGGTGCCCATTTCCTGGTTTGTCCGGTGGTGGATCCGGAAGTAGGTCAACTGGCACATGATGCTGGATTGCTATGGGTGCCGGGCTGCTTCTCGCCTACGGAGATCAATGTGGCTTATCAGCATAAAGCAGGCCTGATCAAACTTTTTCCAGCCAATTTACTGGGGCCTTCTTACCTGGTTTCTGTGAAGGAACTTTTCCCGGGACAGCTATTTATTCCAACGGGAGGCGTGGAGATTGAAGAAGGAAATATGACTAAATGGTTTAAATCCGGCGTTTGCGCAGTGGGGATGGGGAGTAAACTGATCAGCCGGGAGATCCTGGAAAATAAAAATTATGAGCTGCTGGCTGAATTGACTAAAAAGACATTAGACATGGTCCAACAAACGAGATAACGAGAAAAAGATAATCAACCTAAACCAAATATAATGAACGATACTAAAATGAGCCGCTACCGTTGGACGATCTGTGCCCTGTTGTTTTTTGCAACGACGGTAAACTACCTTGACAGACAAGTTCTTAGCTTGTTGCATACCAAGTTAGAAGCGGAATTTAACTGGACAAATACGGATTATGCAAATATAACTGCGGCCTTTCAGCTGGTCTATGCTGTTTCTATGCTTTTTGCAGGAAGGATAGTAGACAGGCTGGGTACAAAGTGGGGTTATGCTGTAGCTTTAATTGTTTGGTCTTTGGGTGCTATTTTACATGCTAAGGCTATTCCTGTTGGACATGGTTTAGCATCACTACTGGGAATCATTGGTATTTCGGGTGTTTCTGTTTCTGTTCTGGGCTTTATTTTTTCAAGAGCTGTTCTGGGTTTCGGGGAGTCTGGAAATTTTCCGGCAGCAATTAAGGCTACGGCTGAATATTTTCCTAAAAAGGAGCGTTCCCTGGCTACAGGGATCTTTAATTCGGGTGCTAACGTTGGGGCTATTCTGGCACCACTTACGGTGCCCTGGATTGCGCACAACTGGGGTTGGGAATCTGCCTTCCTGGTGATTGGTGCAGTTGGCTTTTTATGGCTGATCTTCTGGTTCATCTTTTACGAAAAACCGGAAAAGCAAAAGCGTTTGTCTAAGGCCGAGCTGGAATATATTCTTTGTGATCCGGATGCGGATGCGATTGTCCCTTCTGCTTCTGAAGCGGATGCGGAAAAAGTTTCCTGGTTTAAACTGTTGAAATACAAACAAACCTGGGCATTTACTTTCGGTAAATTTATGACCGATGGGGTATGGTGGTTCTTTTTGTTCTGGCTGCCTTCTTATTTAAAGGTGCAGTATGGAATGGATGATACGGCTATTATGATTCCTTTAGCAGTGCTGTACAGCATGACGATGATTGGAAGTATTGGCGGAGGCTGGTTTCCTATGTATTTTATGAAGAAGGGCTATGCACCTTATGACGGACGGATGAAAGCAATGTTTATTATTGCCTTGTTTCCGCTGTTGGTACTGCTGGCCCAGCCATTGGGTCATATCAGTGTGTGGCTTCCGGTGATTTTAATTGGGATTGGAGCTTCGGCACATCAGGCTTGGTCTGCAAACATTTTCACTACTGTTTCGGATATGTTTCCTAAAAAATCTGTAGGCTCTGTTATTGGGATTGGTGGTATGGCTGGTGGTTTAGGCGGCGTGTTTATGTCTAAGCTGGGAGGCGGTCTTTTTGATTATTACAAGGGACTTGGTCATATCCAGACCGGATACACCATTATGTTTGCGATTTGTGCACTGGCTTACCTGGTGGCCTGGATCGTTATGAAATCTTTAGTACCTAAATACAGACCAATTACGAATTTATAGCCTAATCATTTAAACAATCATAACCTAAAACTAATGAATTTTGAAGATCAGCTCCGTACAATTTTTGTAGCGGAGCATGAAATCCCTGAAGCATTTCGTCTGGAAGGCGAATTGCATCAGCGGGAGTACCTGAGTAACGGCGCCCTGCATCCATGGGCCGGAGATGTACATACAGTGGTTTCTCCTGTTTGTATTAAGGGTCCGGATGGCCTGAAACCTAAAGTGATCGGAACCTATCCTTTATGTGATGAAAAGGAAGCTATGGAAGCCCTGGATGCGGCTGTAGCTGCCTACGACAACGGGAGAGGAGAGTGGCCAACCATGAGCGTGGCTGGCCGGATTTCGCATGTGGAGAAGTTTACCAACCGGATTCTGGAGAAAAAGAACGAAGTGGTCAAATTGCTGATGTGGGAGATTGGTAAATCTTACGCAGATTCGGTTAAAGAATTTGACCGGACGGTAGAATATATCTATGCGACCATTGATGCTTTAAAAGATCTGGACCGTCAGTCTTCCCGCTTCAGTATTGAACAGGGAATTGTGGCCCAGATCAGAAGATCGCCTCTGGGTGTGGTGCTTTGTATGGGGCCATTTAATTACCCGCTGAATGAAACTTTTACGACATTGATCCCTGCATTGATTATGGGGAATACCTTGTTGTTTAAACCACCTAAACATGGTACGCTTTTACATTATCCTTTACTGGAAGCATTTCGTGATTGTTTTCCAAAAGGAGTGGTGAATACCATTTATGGCAGGGGGAACAAAATTATTCCGGGTTTGATGAAATCTGGTAAGATCAATGTGCTGACCTTAATTGGTTCTAGTAAAGTGGCCAATGAACTTAAAAAACTGCATCCAAAGATCAATAGGCTTCGTGCTATCCTTGGACTGGATGCAAAAAATGCAGCAATCATCACAGCTAAAGCAGACCTTAAACTGGCCGTGCAGGAATCGGTTTTGGGATCTTTATCCTTTAACGGACAGCGCTGTACAGCCTTAAAGATTATCTTTATCCATGCTTCACTTGCGGATGAATTTTTAAAGCAACTGTCTGAGGCGGTTGCCGGGCTTAAATATGGAATGCCATGGGTAGACGGTGTGGCTTTAACGCCGCTTCCTGAGCCGCAGAAACCAGCTTATTTGAAAGCGTGTATAGACGATGCGGTTGCTCATGGCGCAAAGGTGGTGAATGAGCACGGTGGAACTGCTTTAGCGTCTTTTGTATACCCAGCGATTGTTTATCCGGTCAATAAGGATATGAAGTTGTATACAGAGGAGCAGTTTGGTCCGGTTATTCCAGTAGTGCCTTTTCATGATCTGGAAGAAACAATAGAGTACCTGATTGAATCTACACATGGGCAACAGGTGAGTATTTTCAGTAATGATGAAGAGGAAGTTGCTGCACTGATTGATCCTTTAGTGAATCAGGTGAGCCGGGTGAACATCAATTGCCAATGCCAGCGCGGACCAGATGTATTCCCTTTTACGGGTAGAAAAGACAGTGCTGAAGGTACTTTGTCTGTAGTGGATGCATTGAGGTCTTTCTCCATTCGCTCTTTGGTGGCCACGAAATTGAATGACAGCAATAAGCAGTTGATCAATGAGATTATTGACAGCAACAGTTCTAATTTTCTAAGTACGAAGTTTATATTTTAGGAAGAGCTGTATTTATATTTTGGAAAAGGGTGCCTGTTGGGTACCCTTTTTTATTTGGTGGAATCCCTGGGGATCAGGCTGGATTTTAGAATGGTTGTTTCTTTAGCTTCTTCTACTGCGCGGTGTTCTATAATGTTGAACATGACTTCTGCTGCTTTTTTGCCGATATCAAATGCGGGTTGAGTAATGGTACTCAGGGAAGGGTTGAGTAGGGGTGCCGTAGCCAGATTGGAGAAGCTGATCACCTTGACCTGATCAGGTATTTTTAGGCCAAGTTCATTGCAGACTTCATAAGTGGTAATAGCTAGTTTTTCTACCGAAGCAAAGATCCCATCGGGCCGGTTTTTGGAAAGAAGGAGGTTTTTGATCTGCTGATAATTACTTTCATTACTGTCTGCACAGGTGAGCACAAGGTCAGTCTGCAATGGAATATTATTTTTATGCAGCGCTTCTTTAAATCCTGCAAATCTTTTTTTGCTGATGGACAGGGTTTCGGATACTTGAAGGTAAGCGATATTTTTACATCCTGCCTCTATAAGATGATGGGTTGCTTTATACCCACTGTCGTAATCATCTGTTGTGATTTTTGCCGTGTCGATCTGGTCACAGATGCGGTCAAAGAAAACAATTGGGATGCCGGTACTGTATAAATTGGTCAGGTGCTCAATTTCCGCAGTCTGACTGGTTACGGAGATCAGGATACCATCTACACGGCCGCTCAACAAGTGTTTGGCAATGGCAATTTCCTTGTTAATGTCTTCATGTGTCAGATAGATCAGTACATGGTAGTTTTTCTTCTGCGCAATTTCTTCGATGCCGTTGATGGCGAGCGTAAAAAAATTATTGTCTATCTCAGGAATGACCAGTGCAATGGTCTTGCTTTTTTGCTTTCGCAGGCTGCTGGCATAGGGGTTGGGCTGATAACTTAACTTTTCTGCCATTTCTCTCACCCGCTGTTTAGTTTCTGTGCTGATTTCATGGCTGTCATGAAGTGCACGGGATACAGTGGAGGTGGAGAGTTTAAGTTCAGCTGCAAGTTGTTTTAAATTAATACCCATATCCAAAGATAATAAACATCCCATAGGAATGTATTTAAGATTTTTAAAGTGGTTTTAGTC
>NZ_QAIL01000315.1 GCF_003061025.1 Pedobacter sp. HMWF019
CTACAATAAAGAAAGTTAAGTTATCCACAATAAAAAAACAAAGTAATCCAAACAAACTCCTCGGGACATAAAAAGCCCCTGAAATAAATTTTTTCAGGGGCTTTTCTATCTAAAAGTCAATATTAAGGGAACTTAACCCCTCTATATTTCGTAACATCTACTATTGGAATACTTGATCCGTATTTTGCATTGATGGCATTTATAAAACCATTTGCTGTTATTGCATAACCCATAGGGGTTAGGTGAATTCCATCTAAAGAAAATAGATTACCAGTAATAAAAGCACCGCTTACAGCAGCACCATTAACTACTTTACCAGCACCGTATTCTTTCAGCATTGCATTCGCATCCATTATAGCGAGGCCATAAGCCGCCGCAACAGATCTTATAGTTGCATTATAAGAAGTCACATAGTCATTTACAATCGCAACTTCATCTTTATCCAGAACATATTTACTTGCAATTGGATTTCTTGGGTCTATTCCGTACGGAAAACCTGAAGAATTAGGCACACCTATCACATTATCAGAACTCAGTGTTAACGTAAATAAATCAGCTGCAGTTGCTGGCCGCGTAACACCTGCACCCGTAACAATATACAAGGTATTTACAGATGCGCCTCCCGGAGAAGCATGAATTGCTGCAAGCAGAGTGTTTAATGTTACCGTCTGAAAATAAGCTGTCGCTGTTACATCAGGAATAGTCCCTACAACTCCTTTTGCGCCTGAACCACCGGTTCCACCTTGTACCAACTTGGCTATAACGGCATTATATTCTGCTGTAAAAGCAGATTTAGGTGTTGGGACATCTCCAGCGCCTCCAGAACTTGCATATCCAAGAATATCATTATTACCTAGCCACATGCTAAAAAAAGTGAAGGGCTTAGAGGTTACGAAACTTAAATATGGGGTATATAAAGTGGCATCTGTCAACATACGTTCATAAAATGGATTAGCAGTACCATAACCTTGAATTTCTGCATGGATAAGTTTTATTCCGGGAACACCATAATTATTGATATCACCAGTATATTTAGTAAAGAAAGCTGTACCAGGCCGTAAAGCATCAGGGGGGATCATAGTGATTTTAGGCGTACCATTTGCATTAAAACCGGTAAGCTGAAGATGACCTGATCCATTCGGCTGATTGTCTGGAAAAAAAGGAGTGCTAAAACTTCCACCTCCGACTGTTTTCATTTGTTCTGCAATCATTAATGGAAAGGAATTTTTCTGTCCATCCAGATATAAGCCGCCGTCAGCATATCCAGAAGTCAGTGAATTTCCGACAGCTATGTACCGGGAAAAATCTGCATTCCCTTTATTGGGAACAACTGTATTTACAGATTCAGCGGAGGGCTTACAAGAGACTAAGCCAAGAATTGCCAGTGCAAGAACACCTTTATAAAAATATTGTGATTTCATGATCTTTCTCTTTGAGGATTAAAATTTATAGGATAATGCTACACCAGGGATATAAGCTACAGTTTTAAAAGTACCACTTAATCCGGTTTCTATATTGGTTCCACTCCTTGCAATTACATTCTCATACAAGAAAGAGAAATCCACACCAAATCTTTCAGAAGGTTTAAGTCCGATACCTGCGCTTAGTAATAAACGATTAGCATCTGGAACCTCCGGCGTCACATACCCATCACTCACCGGTGTTAATGCATAACCAATACCTGCTCTTAAAGCCAGAAAAGAATTCGCTTTATTCTCAATACCCAGTCTAAAAGTAGCCGCATCTTTATAGTTCCGCGGAGAATGTGTGTCTGGAATTCTAGCATTATTATCGTAATCAAAAGAAAGGTCTTTATAGACATGCCATTGCACCCAGTTTATATCCAGGGCAATGGTTGTTTTTTCCGAAGGATAGAAACCGAAACCAAGTGTACTGGTTGCCGGCAGCGGCAAGGTTGCATTGAATTTAGTTGGAAAAGTAGACCTTAATGCATCGGGAATATTAAAGTTCGCATCTCCATCTTTTACCGTTGCATTTACTTTAGATCTGTGGGTAAGACCGATGGAGATTCCGGAAAGTGTCTTAACATAAATACCTGCATTCCAGCCAAAATCTTTGGAGGTTCCTTTAAGTTGAGCTGTAGAAGACTCTCCATTATTGAGGGTAATTGGGATGGCACGCTGAAGATCTACCTTACCTAACGAATAAACTAACCCACCGCCTATACCAATATTATCGCTGATCTTTAAACTTAAAGTTGGCTGTATATAAATAGCCTGTAGATCAAGCGAAGTTACAGCATATTTGCCCGTCCAATTAGGATCCCAATGCATTGCACCTCCAAATGGAGTATAAACACCTATACCAAATCTTAATCTGTTTTCAGGCGAACCAAAAACCGCATATGCTGCAAAAGGAGTAGGTAATTTGTTTTGGTTATGTTCTGTTAAATTTGAACCTGTCTGGCTAAAAGCAGTCTTCAGCATAATACCGTTTATCCCACCCTGAACACCATTTTGTTTAAGAAAGGAAACCGCACCCGGATTGAAAAACACCGAAGCTTCGTCCATAGCAACTCCGGTGCCTGCACCGCCCATTGCTGTTTGCTTTTGCCCCTGAAGGTTAACCTGGAAAGATTGAGAAAATCCCCAAACAGGTATTACCATTAGAAAACTGAGTAGAATCTTTTTCATGATATTTGGTTAGTTGTTTAAAATATATGTTTCAATGTGTATTAGATTAGTTATAATCTTCTAACAATTCATCCATACAATATGTTTAAGCTAATATAATAATATGCATGCATAATAAAGAAACAATTTTCATTTAAAAGTCAAAAACAAATTACTTTTTGTTTTACAGTAAATAACATACTTACATTTGCTAACACTGTTATTTTTGATATACCTATTATGAATAACAGATAAAATTGTTTAAAAAGAATAAAGATATGAGCTTAATTGAAGCATTAAACTGGCGATATGCCACAAAAAAGATGAACGGTACAAAAGTACCCCAGGAAAAAGTAGACCAGATTGTTGAAGCGGCAAGACTAGCCCCTACTTCCTCTGGCTTGCAACCCTTTAAGGTAATTGTGGTTACCAACCAGGAGTTAAAGGAAAAGATCTCAACTATCGCTTTTGGTCAGCAACAGATCATCGACTGCTCGCACCTTCTTATTTTTGCAGCTTGGGACAATTATACCCCAGAAAAAATCAGATCGGTATTTTCACACACTAATGCACAACGTAGCCTTCCGGCTGATGCCACAAAAGATTATGAGGACAGGATCATCTCTTTGTATACGGCCAAATCTGCAGAGGAAAATTTCCATCATGCTGCTAAGCAAGCCTATATCGGCTTTGGTGTTGCAATTGCTGAGGCCGCATTATTAAAGGTTGACGCCACACCAATGGAAGGCTTTGACCCTAAACAACTGGATGAAGTTTTAGGCCTTTCAGCTCAGAATCTGCGAAGCACAACGTTGTTACCTTTAGGCTATAGAGATGATAGCGGAGATTGGCTGGTTAATCTAAAGAAAGTACGTACTCCTTTTGAGGATTTCGTTATAGAATTCAAATAAGTCGGAACGATATCCGTACCATAAAATATTTATAATTCCCAGTTTATATCATGAGGTAGAGATTTAGGTTTCTACCTCTTTTTTTTTCCTGCATGTAAAAATATTGTATCATAAAATGTCAAATTATGTTAAACAGGGTTTGACATGAACGAGCTAAGCGCATAAATGAATATATTAGCCTAATTAATTTGTTAATTTATATTCATGAAGTATTTAAAATTTGTTGCTGCTTTGATGCTTGCCTTAGTTAGTGTACACTTTTCGGCATTTTCTCAGAAGGACACCACGATCTTAAATAATATTATAAAAAAAACAGGCAAATTGCCTGAATTGTATCCTGTTGAAAAAGTATATCTTCATTTCGACAAGCCTTATTATAGTGTGGTAGACACCATATGGTTCAAAGCTTACCTTACCTCCGAACAGAACCTTCCTTCACCTTTAAGTAAAGTAGTTTATGTGGATGTAATGAGCGCGAAAGATTCGCTTATTGCCTCTTTAAAATTTCCTGTAGCAAACAGCGTTGCCTATGGCAATATCCCGCTGGATCCTTTGAATTTTAAACAAGGTAATTACTATGTCAGGGCATATACAGTATGGATGCTGAACTTTGATCCCGCTTATTTCTTTACTAAGAATATTCCAATTGGAGAAGCGGTTGACAAACAATTGTTAACGCATTTCACCTACACTTCAGCTACTTCCACCAAAGATCAACAGGTAATTAATGCCCGCATTCAATATAAAAATCCAGATAAACTACCCTACTCTAACAAAACTGTAAACTGGAGGGTCATCTCGGATTATGATGTCATTTTAAAAGGCAAGGGTACAACAGACCAAAATGGAGTACTTAACATTAATTTGAGTCCAAAGAAAAACCAGATTATTAAAAATGGGAACTTAATTACGGACATCAGTACCGGAGACAAAGAAAGCTTAACTTCTACTTTTGAGCTAAAACCTAAAAGTGGAGATAATGACATCCAATTTTTTCCTGAGGGGGGTGAACTGATATCAGGTATACCAACCCAAGTTGCATTCAAGGCGGTCAATCCTAATGGCCTGGGCGTGAATCTTACTGGAACTATCGTAGATAACGATGGAAATCAGATCACTACTTTGACGTCCTCGCATATGGGAATGGGCTCGTTCTATGTCAATGCGGATGCAGGTAAAACCTATAAGGCAAATATTTCCTTCAAGGATGGGAGCAGTAAGACCATTGAACTTCCAAAATCTGCTGCCTCTGGTATAACGCTCCAGATCAATAATGCTGCTGCAGATAACATTAATCTTAAAATTGTTGCTAACGACACCTATTTTCAGCAGAACAAAGACAAAAATTTGTTTATTGTAGCCCAAAATGCAGGAGTAATTTATTACGCCGCTCAAACGGTTTTGCAAAACCAGGTTACTGTTGCTAAAATACCTAAAGCAAAGTTTCCTTCGGGCATTGTGCAAATTACCTTGTTCTCTGCCACCGGCGAACCGGTAAGTGAAAGGATTGCTTTTATCCTGCACCAGGATGCTTTAAATCTTTCGGTACAAACGGATTTACCAGCCTACAAACCAAGACAAAAGGTTAAAATGACGGTGACAGCTAAAAACGCAGCAGAGAAACTGGCTGGAGATTTTTCTGTTTCCGTAACAGATGAGCAGAAAGTTCCTTTTGACGAGGATAATGAAACGACCATTTTCAGTTCACTCTTATTGAGCTCTGATTTGAAAGGCTATCTGGAAAAACCGAATTATTATTTCAATAAAACCAATGACAAAAAACTAGCCGATCTGGACATTCTAATGCTTACACAAGGCTATCGCCGTTTTGATTATAAAGAAATTCTCGCAGGAAAATACCCTCAGGTTAGTTATCTTCCCGAACAGGGAATGAACATCACAGGAACTTTGAGAGATCGCACAGGTATGCCGGTAAAAAAAGCTGGCTTGCGTTTAACGATACCCGGCAGAACTTTCTCGGCCGAAGCCTTTACAAACCCTACCGGTGTATTTAATTTTCAGAACCTGAACTTTCCAGACTCTTCACAAGTAGTAATCAGTGCTAAATACGGCGCCAATGGCAGCAACCTTATGATTATGGTAGACCAGGAGCCCGCGCCTGCAATTGGCACCAACAGGAATGGAGCAGATGAGGTGATGAACATTGACAGCACATTAAACAATTACCTGAATAACAGCAAAAAACAATACAGCTATTTAAGACAACTGAAAGAGGTTAAAATCACTGCAGCTCCGATAAAAAAGGTAAGCCACGCTGACTACTCTGCCCTTTCTGGATTAAGTATGATGCCAGACCACCTATTAGACGCAGATCGTTTTCAGGGCTGTAATGACCTTTTAACTTGCCTTAAAAGTATGGCTATGGGATTAACCTGGGATACAAACACCAATAATTTTTATGTAACACGTGATTTTAATGCGGGAAACAAAACACCTGTGCAAATCTTTCTGGCGGGAATGCCAGTAGATGTTTATGCACTTTCGTCGGTAAATATGGCAGAACTGGAATCCATTGAAATTTTTACTAAAGACGAATTGGGTACGGTTAACAGGATGTATAACTCTAATGGAGTAATTTCCATTAACATGAAAAAAGCAAAGAAAGTGAAAAAGATGAGCCTTGAAGAGATCAAAAAGCTTTTACCTCAGAACAATGTGATTACTGTGAATGCCAAAGGTTACAGTAAACAACGTGAATTCTATTCACCAAGATATACTGCAGAGAACATCAATATGAAAGACCTGAGGACAACAATTTACTGGAATCCAAGGGTGATCACAGATGCCGCAACCGGAGCAGTATCATTTGAGTTCTTTAATGCCGAGGGTAAAGGCACTTATAAAGCCGTAGTTGAAGGCTTAGACAAAAACGGCAACCCGGGCCGTTTTATCTACCGCTATACGGTTAAATAATATTTCCGGGGAGGATCATTAATGATGCTCCCCGTTAATTTCGTATTGACATTTTAATCCATCTTCTGTCATTACCCATTCTGCAAAATCCTTGTTATCTCCTCCTTCGTGATCACAGTTCCAGGATCTGTAATCTTCCAGATACCGGTCAAGATCTTTGTTCAATATCAATTTAGTTCCAACAGGAACTTTCACG
This sequence comes from Pedobacter sp. HMWF019, assembly GCF_003061025.1. Taxonomy (GTDB): domain Bacteria; phylum Bacteroidota; class Bacteroidia; order Sphingobacteriales; family Sphingobacteriaceae; genus Pedobacter. The sequence continues at coordinate 6,675 of NZ_QAIL01000315.1, forward strand.
GTTACATTAACTTCCTGGTTACGCCAGTAATTATTTTTGGTCAGGTATAATTTAGGGCTAAAATTAAGTACCGAATCCTGTTGTAAAAAATCATAATGAATACTTTGTGCATTCTTCAGAGCAATATCAAATGACCTTCCATGAGCACTGAAGTTTTGAACCACAGCAAATTTCCCATCCATACTTCTTTCGATCCTGATCCGGACATCGACAGGCCGCTGAAAAGGTCCATCATTATGATCTACAATGATCCTTCCCCTATAACTGTCTGAATTGATCTGGTAACGCACACTGTCTTCTTTGGAAAAAAAACGGGATTTATCCAAGACCAGGGTATAAGTTGAATATGGTTTTAGAGAGCTTGTTTGAGTAAATTCAGCCTCTTCTTTAAAGTCAGCCGTCACTTTAGCAATATAAAAAATACCTGTCGCGGTACCTAGCAGCCATACAATCAGCAGGCTAAAAGAAACTGCCTTATTCACTGGCCGGGAAGAAAAAGCGACACGGGCAGAGAAGAGAAGTAGCGCAAGCAATGGCACTGCAAAAAAGATGAAGGCGGCAAACAATAACGTAGACTGGTAAGCCTGGTCTACCATACTTAAAGGAAAGATCTCATTCGCGCCGGCATCCCATATACCAAGGAAGATAGCCAATACCACAATCAAGCCCAACAGCATTATTGCTGACATCAGAATAATTGTTCCCGCTACAAATTTGAATATAGTTTTCCCTGTTCCTGAAATAAACTTTCCCAATACATCAATAAATTCTGTAATAAAGGTCCCTGATCTTTTAATAAGTTGATTATTTTCCATTTCATCCTGAAAGTTTCTAATAAAGCCTTGAAGATTAATAGCCTCACCTTTCATATACATTTTTTCAGACCTGGTCTGAGCACGGGGAACAATAATCCACATCACAAAATAAGCAAGAATACCTGCACCGCCTACAAGCACAGAAAGAAGCGCAAACAGGCGAATCCAACGGTCTTCGATATTCAGATAATGACCCAATCCTGCACAGACACCTGCAACCATTCCTTGTTCAGTATCTCTATAGAGACGTTTTATACCAGCAGAATAAGGTGGAATGAAGGCATTTTCTTCTTCCTCTTCAGAGGATTGAAAATCACGTACGGTACCCATCTGCGCAATAATGGTTTGCACATCGTTCGTATTAATTGCCGCTTTCTGTTGGGTGGTCAGAATTTCGCGGAACATCTCCGCAATTCTATTTTCTATATCTGTTACGATTTCAAAATCATCCGCACTCTTTGCAAAGTGGGCTTTAATTTCATTGAGGTAGCCTGTTAAAAGCTCGTAAGCATCCTCTTCTATATGAATAAGAGAATTCCCGATATTTATGTTCAGTGTGCGTTTCATTTGTTTGTTTGTTTAGAGGTTTCAATTGCATAAGAAAGTTCCTGCCAAGTGGTATCCAACTGTTTTACCATGTCTCGACCCGCTTCGGTAAGGACATAGTATTTACGGGGTGGTCCCGAAGTGGATTCTACCCAATTGTAACTAAGAAGTCCGTTGTTCTTTAAACGGGTGAGTAGTGGGTAGAGCGTACCCTCAACCACCAATAATTTGGCCGACTTTAACTCGGCGATAATATCAGAGGCATAAATTTCTCCTCTTGATATTATAAGCAGCACACAGTACTCTAGTATGCCCTTCCGCATTTGTGTTTGCGTATTTTCTGCTATCATATAACAAAGATATATGTTTTATATAGTAATATGCAATACATAGTACTATATAAAAACAAAATAACTTAATAAATAACTGATTTACAGATATATAATTTTACAAATAATTTTATACTGCAATTTATAGTAGTATTTATATTATCCAAAAAAGTACTTTTGTATCCTTAATTAAGCGCACATGCTAAAGAAATCCATTGAACTCATCAGACGTGAAGCTGCTGAGCAATCAGAGAATTCCTTAAAGAGAACCTTAGGACCTCTAAATCTCATTCTTATTGGCGTTGGCCTTACTCTGGGAGCAGGCTTATTTTCTATTACGGGAATGGCGGCAGCTAATTATTCAGGTCCCGCTGTTACCATCTCCTTTATCATTGCGGCACTGGGTTGCGGATTCGCTGCACTTTGTTATGCAGAATTTGCCTCTATGATCCCTGTAGCAGGAAGTGCTTATACGTATTCCTATGCAACTATGGGCGAATTATTTGCATGGATTATTGGCTGGGACCTCGTTCTTGAATATTCTGTAGGATGCGCTACCGTAGCTATTAGCTGGTCGCAATACCTTACCCGTTTTCTCGCTTCATTCCATATCTACCTTCCTGCTCGACTCACCATTTCACCATTTGAAACCGCAAAACTGGGGGATGGATCAGTAATACATGGGTGGATCAATATCCCAGGGGCGTTGATCGTTATTCTGATGACATTGATTATTATCCGGGGCACCAAAGGATCAGCACTCGTCAATGGTATTATCGTTTTTCTAAAAGTAGGTGTTGTGCTCGTATTTATTGCTCTGGGCTGGAGATATATTGATCCTGCAAATTACAAACCATATATCCCGCAAAACACAGGAGAATTTGGACATTATGGGTGGAGTGGTATTTTAAGGGGAGCCGCCCTGGTTTTTTTTGTATTCATAGGTTTTGATGCAGTTGCGGCCTCCGCACAGGAAACAAAAAAACCTGCAAGAGATATGCCTATTGGGATTTTAGGATCCTTATTGGTTTGCACCATCCTATTTGGGCTATTTGCACACGTAATGACCGGACTGGCAAATTATAAGGAATTCGCCAACAGCGGTGCACCAGTGGCTATAGCTATTGAAAAGACACCTTATGGATGGTTAAGTCAAGCCATTATACTCGCCATCCTAATTGGCTATACCTCCGTTATCCTGATCGACCTCATGGCTCAGTCCAGAATGTTTTATTCCATCAGCCGCGACGGTTTACTTCCTAAAGTATTCTCAGACGTACATCCAAAATTTAAAACACCCTACAAATCTAATATAGTTCTGTGCGGCTTTATCTCCCTTTTTGCTGCCTTTGTTCCAATGAGGGTGGTAGGAGAAATGACAAGTATTGGTACCCTACTGGCATTTCTTATGGTATGTATTGGTATTCTTATTCTTCGTAAAACGGACCCAAAAGCAGAACGCCCATTCAAAGTCCCATTGGTACCCCTTATCCCTATTCTCGGCATTTTAACTTGCCTTGCTATGATGGTTTTTATGCCAGCTGACACCTGGATCAGATTATTGGTTTGGCTTGCAGCCGGACTGACTATTTATTTTCTATATGGAAAAAAGAACAGTAAACTTAGAAAATCAGTTAGAATAATGAAATTGACGAATCCCTAACTTTAGTTAAAGCCCCTTCCAGGAGTCTAAAATACTGGAAGTCAAAATATTTTCCACACAAAATCAAAGTTATTAACATTTTAACATTGATTCGAAATCTTGGCCTACACTTTGTAATTCATAAGTACATCATTAATATCTACTTATGATCATGAAATTAAATCCTGTTTTTCCACAATTGGCCAGGTCCAGAACGGAAAAAAGAGAAAGGGCAGAAGAAAAAAAGCTTACTCACGAACAATGGGTAACCGTAGATAGAATCGTGATAGCAACTCTTTTTGCATTGGTGATTATTGGTGCAATCATCTTTTCCTAGGATTTAAAAATAGCATTAATTAATTTTTTAGCGTGCAGATTTTCTGTGCGCTTTTTTTATGAAAGCTTCCTATAATAATAACGTATCTATACGGTGAGCCTGCAGCCTATTATATTGCGAAGACCAGGTATAAATCGTAAAATGCCCATCTTGTGAAGCCACTAAAGCAATTGCATCCCGCTGATCATGGATAAACTGTGCCGCAGAAAGATGCCTTGTACCCCCAACCTTAGAGGCATGCATCACCACTGCACCTCCCCCTACAATAGGCTCGCTAAAAGACAGTTCTTCTACACTCTCTTTTCCTTTCGCACGTCCGATTTTTGCTCCGAATGCCAACAATTCATATTTGTCATTCACAACTGTCGCTCCATCGATTGCCGTAAGTCCAGACAAATGCTCCACTTCCCTTTTCAGAGCAGTCTGCCAAAAGATCTGGCTCGCCTCTTTCCTGTCTTGCATCAGCAATTTAGACAGACCGCGAAATGACGGCTGAACGCCGTATTGAATTGGTTTTACAATAGACTGAAGCCAGTTATTGTGTTCAGATGGCACAACAAGGAGTGTTCCTCCCCGTTGATGTGAACGCATAGAAACCGCAATTTGGATCAGCACATTAACGGAATCATTCCAATAAGATGGAGCAGTTAAGTCCAGTAAAGAAAGCAACATTGTTGGCCAATCATGAGACCTTGGAGAAGAATTGTCCACGATCTTAATCTGTTCCCCTTTCAAAACAGCGATATTTGTATATTTTCCAAAACCGTAGATCCTTCTGTGTTTAATCACAAGTAAACCAGGTTCAGACACATCCAGTACAAAGCAAAAATTTGGAATACTTAAGGTTGTACCCCACACATACAACTCCTCTCCATCATACCAAATACCCAAATGAATACCGGCACGTTCAACTCCCGGTGCAATCTTTGTTAGCGTACCAGGATTTAAAGGAAGATTATATTTAAATAACAGGGGATTACCCGCCTGTTCCGGTGGCAAAAAAGCTAAAGAAATCTTGGGCGAATGCCCTTCTTCTTTACGAAGACTTGCCCAGAATGTGGCATCAATAATATGTTCTACCAGATGAGCAACAGGCAGTGGGGCAAGATCTTCCTCTCCACTCTCCTTCGCAGCAGACAAATGCTGTGCAAATATGGCTTCCACTTTGGGAGCAATTATCTTTGCGGCCTGGTAAGTTGACTGGTAAATCATGGCTTAAAGTTAACATATTCCAGCTAAATAAAACAGCCAGTCTAAGTCATTTACAAAACACAAAACTATACTTCCACCGCCTCAATACAAATCAAAAAACTATTTAGAACTTTTTTTCATTTCCTCAATTTCTTCATAGCATTGAATAAGTTTAGCCTGTAGATCGACAATTGTAGAGGTCTTTTGCTGTAATTGCTCTACAAGCTCCAATTTATCTGTATCTATATGCCCACCTTTATCATCATCTTCAAAGAAAAAGGATGGTTTTACTTTAAATAATTCTGCGATCTGGAAAATCCTTGAAACATTAATATCTGTAATACCGGTCTCCATTTTAGAAAAAGCAGGAATAGAAATTCCTAATTTTTTTGCAATCTGCTCCTGGCTGTTTTCTATCTTTTGCCTTAAGCTTCTTATTCTTAGCCCAATTCTATTCATATTGATCTTATTATCGATTCTTATTTTATACACCGAAGTTAAACATACTACAACGC
>NZ_QAIL01000316.1 GCF_003061025.1 Pedobacter sp. HMWF019
GGTTTAATTTTTTTTAAAAACATCTTACACTCTGGCTTGAGCTATTGGTCTTATACATATCAGCCCCAATTAAAGCCGGTATGAAAGAGAACAAATCAAAGGATTTAATAGAAAAATATCTGAATGGAACTGCAACGGAACAGGAAAAGGCAATATTAAATTCCTGGTACAGTAACAGAAGCCGTGCCATGGCTGATGAAATGCCGGAGCCGGACTATGAGCTATGGGACAGAAAAATTAGCAGCCAGCTTCCAAAGCCAGGCAAAACAATATCGGGATGGTTTAAATATAGTGTAGCGGCGGCAGTAATGATCCTTGTGGGAACGGGTATCTTTTTTTATAAGCAGTATGATAAGAAAAGAGATCAGAATGTTATAACTGCTGCGATGGATATAGCGCCAGGCAAAAAATCGGCTACTTTGACATTGGCCAATGGGAAAAAAATTCGTTTGTCTGATGTGAATAATGGTTCACTGGCTAAAGAGGCTGGAGTGACCATTTCTAAAACAAAAGAGGGTGAGCTGGTCTATGAAATAGAAGATACAGATATTGAAAGCAACCCATTAAACACCTTGACTACGGCTAAAGGTGAAACCTATAAGATCCGTTTGCCTGATGGTAGTTTGGTTTGGTTAAACGCTGCATCAAGCTTGATTTACCCTGCTTCTTTAAACAAAAATGGCGTGCGTAGGGTAGAATTAAAGGGGGAGGGTTATTTCGAAATCGCTAAGGATAAAAAGCACCCTTTTGTTGTAAAGACTTCACAACAGGAAGTGACTGTACTGGGTACGCATTTCAATATCAGTGCTTATCCGGAAGAGGCAGTAACTTTGACAACTTTACTGGAAGGCTCTGTTAAAGTAGCCAATAGTAAGGACCAAAAGATATTGGTCCCAAACCAGCAATCGGCGACAAGTGGCAATAGCTTTTCTGTAAAAACTGTGGAGACCGATGATGTGATTGCCTGGAAGAACGGGTTGTTTGTTTTTAATGATGAATCTCTAGAAAATATTATGAGAGAGGTTTGCCGATGGTATGATATAGAAGTTATTTACCGTAACGCGGATAAGAATAAACTGTTTTTTGGAGGTATTTCGAGATATGACCATCTCTCTGGAATCTTAAAGAAATTAGAATTAACCGAAGGTGTGCACTTTAAGCTTGAAGGAAGGAGGATTATAGTAAGTAAATAACAAAACCAACGGTTAATAAAACCAGAAGTGCTTGAACACCCCTGGTTTAATTTTGCCGGTCATAACCAAATAGAACAGATTAGATAAGGCAAGGTGCTTAAAGATTCGAAGCCAAAGGCACAATGCATTAACCTGCGAGAAAAGCTTGCGCTAAGCGCATTAGCTGTACTCGTGCTAAAACCAAACAAAACAAATGTATAAAAATTATACTAAAAGAATTGGTATGCCTAACCGGCATCTCCATAAAATATGGGCGATTATGCGGCTGACAACCCTGATATTATTAGTGTCCTTGATCCAGGTGAGCGCTTTTACACGTGCGCAAAATATTACCATTCAGAAGGAGAACATCAGTTTAAGGGATGTTTTTTTTCAGATCCGAAAACAAACGGGCTATATCGTTATGTCCCAGTCTGAACAGGTCAATAAAAATAAACTGATCAGTTTAAATCTAAAAAATGCACCTCTGGAAGTTGCAATGACCAGGATTCTGCAGGGAGAGGATGTTACTTTTACTATTGAAGATAAATCAATTGTTCTGGCTCCAAAATCTTCTTTTATAGATAATTTGATGGGGATGTTAAGTGCTATTGACCTAAGAGGTAAGATTGTGGGTGAGGATTCTAAACCAATTCCGGGGGCTACTATTTCTGTAAAGGGAACTAAAAAAAGTACGGTTAGTGATGCTGAAGGTTCGTTTGTGATCAATGCTGCTGTTAACGATGTGCTCGTAGTCAGGATCATGGGCTATGAGCCAAAAGAAGTTACGGTCACTTCTGAAACAAGGATTACGGTTACTTTGAAGGAAGCAACGATGGAACTTGCTCAGGTTGTAGTTACTGCTCTTGGGATTAAAAGAGAAGAGAAGTCATTAGGCTATGCGGTTCAAAAGGTTCCGGGAGCAAGTCTGACTTCGGCAAAAGGTGTAAATATTGCAACTTCTCTAACGGGTAAGGTTGCTGGATTAAATATTCAGAATAGTACCGAGTTTGCGGCCAATCCGAGTGTTAAGCTTCGTGGTGCTGATGCGCTGCTGGTGATAGATGGTGTTCCTTATTCTAGTTTGTCTCTGGATAATATTTCTCCAGATGATATAGAAAGCATTGATGTGCTTAAAGGGGCGACAGCATCTGCGTTGTATGGAAACAGGGGCGGTAACGGGGCGATTATGATCACAACCAAGAGGGGGAATAAGGATGGTAACTTGGATATCTCGGTGAACAGCAGTAGTATGTTTTCTTCTGGTTTTTTGGCTTTTCCTAAGGTGCAGACCGGCTATAGTTCCGGAGGCGGAGGTAAGTATGGGGTTGGTGATTATGTATGGGGAGATAAACTGGATATTGGACGAATGGCCAAACAATATAACCCCAGTACTTATCAGTTTGAAAATATGCCACTGGTTTCAAAAGGCGCAAACAATCTGGCGAATTTCCTGCAGCAGGGTGTTATTCTGAACAACAATGTGAGTATTACGCAAAGTGGAAAAAATGGTAGTTTAAGAGCTTCACTGACAGATGTATATAACCGAGGGCAATACCCGAATACCAAGCTGAACAAAGTTATTGCAAGCATTTCCGGTGACATTAAAGCTGGTGACTTTACACTGGATGGGGGTTTTACATTTAACAAAAGGTTTTATCCAAATAATATTGGTGCAGGTTATGGTGCCGGGGGATACTTGTATAATCTGCTGATCTGGTCTGGTACAGAATATGATATCCGGGATTATAAAAACTATTGGGTTGCAGGCAAGGAGAACATTTTGCAAAACTGGATGGAAAATACCTGGTACGACAATCCTTATTTTATAGCCAATGAGATTTTAAGAGGAGATAATTATAATCTAACCAATGGCTATATCAATGCAAATTATCAGATCAAACCGTGGTTAAAGGTTGTATTGAGAACGGGAATGGATACCTATTCAGAAACTACGCAGTGGCGGAATCCAATTAGTGCAGTTGGAGGCTGGAATAAAAAAGGTTATTACAGTTTAACCAAAACAGATGCTTTTAGTACAAATAATGATTTGATGCTGCTTGCGGAGAATAAATTTGGGAAATTTCAGGTGAATGGCTTAGTGGGGGGAAGTATATTTTACAGGGAGTATTCTTCCTTAAATACTGAAACCCAAAATGGAATTACGGTTCCTGGATTTTATTCCATATCGGCATCTGTGGATCCCGTTAAAAGTACACCGTCCAATAGTAAAAAGCAGGTAAATAGCCTTTATGCAAAAGCTGGTATTTCTTATGATAATTTTGCCTTTATTGACCTGACTGGAAGGAACGATTGGTCTTCTACGCTTGCAGCAAATCAGCGTTCTTATTTTTATCCTTCTGTATCTGGAAGTTTAGTTTTTTCTGAACTGGTAAAATTACCTTTATGGATAAGTATGGCCAAACTTAGAGGGTCGTGGACCAAAACTAAACTCGACCCGGATGTATATGCGATCAACAACAGTTATACCATTAACACCAATGTTTGGAATGGCTCCAGTTCGAGCAGTTTTCCAACAACCATCAGAGGTGCTGATATCCTTCCTCAAACCAACAGAACCTATGAATATGGTGCTGGATTTTTCTTTTTGAAAAACCGGATCCGCTTTGATGCCGCCTATTTCAATAATCTTTATTATAATCAGATCATTTCTTCTACAGTGAGTAGCGCTTCCGGGGTGAGTAAGGTGCTGATCAATACAAAAGAAGAACTGGAAAGAAGGGGTGTGGAATTGAGTCTGGAAGGTACAGTGGTGAAAAACGATAACTTTAGCTGGGACCTTGGCTTGAACTGGTCTACAAACCGTCGGTATTACGCTGCATTGGATCCGGTATACAGCAGTAAGAAACAATGGGTAACCAAGGGAAGTCGTTATGATTGGGTAAGTGATAATTCCTGGGACAGAGCACCCGATGGACAGTTGATCCTTCAAAATGGTTTTCCGGTAGAGAGTCAGCAGGAAACTGTTCAGGGTTATTCTGATCCTGATTGGATCTGGGGGTTGAACAATACCTTTAAGTATAAAAATTTTAGCCTTAGCTTTTCATTTGACGGCCGTGTAGGTGGTACAGCGTATTCCAATATGATCTCCTATATGTGGAGCTCCGGAACGCATATTGATAGTGACAACAGCTGGAGATATGATGAGGTGGTTAATGGCAATAAATCTTATGTGGCTAATGGTGTTAAAGTGGTATCGGGTACAACCACCAGGGATGTTTATGGAAATATTCTGACGGATACCCGGGTTTTTGCTCCAAATACGACTGCGGTGTCTTACGAAACCTATATCAGGAATTCTCAGGGGGCACAGAACTATTTTAAGCAAACCTTTTTTAAGCTAAGGGAATTGTCTCTTACTTATACGCTTCCCGGTAAGCTGGTTAAAAATATTGGAATGAAGAATGCATCTATCGGTTTTATTGGACAGAATATGTTGTTGTGGACAAAGGACTGGAAGTATTCAGATCCGGATGTAGGTGGAGATGACCTAAATTCACCTTCGGTAAGGTATATGGGTTTTAATATAAAAGCGACCTTTTAAATAAGAAAAAATGAAAACATTTTATAGATCTATACTGATCATCGTAATAACTTCAGCACTTTTACCATCTTGCAAGAAATTCGATGAAATCAATACCAATCCCAATTCGCCTACAAAGACAACAGCGTCTTTACTGGCTACCAATCTGATTTTGAACATTACCACAGCAAGCGGCGGAAAAACTTTCATATTGCCTGCGTTGACGAACAAACAGATGGCATGGGGAGAGTTGCCTCAGGGAGAACAATACAATAATTTTGGAAGTGCAAGTTTCGGGGGATTGACTGTTTTGATGAATGTGCAGAAAATGATCGATGCAGCAGCAGAGGGTGACAAAAAAGCTTACACTGGATTGGGATTGTTTATTAAGGCGTATAAACTTTATTATTTGTCACTGAGTGTTGGTGATATTCCTTATTCTGAAGCACTCAACGCGGAGACCGGAAATGTAACCCCAAAATATGATCCGCAGAAACAGGTGATGCTGCAGGTGCTAAGAGATCTGGAAAGTTCGGCGGCAGCATTTGCTGCTGGTAAGGATTTTTCCGGTGATCCGGTATTGAATGGCAATGTGGATACCTGGCGCAGAATTGTTAATTCTTTTCGTCTGAAGGTATTGATCAGCCTTTCGAAAAAAGAAACTGATCCTGATTTGAAGATTAAAGAAAATTTTGTAAAAATTCTGCAAAGCGGGCCATTGCTGCGCAGCAATAGTGATAACCTTCAACTGGTTTATTCGGATAAGGCCAATCAGCTCTATCCCTTTAATAACTCCATCAATAAATTTACGAGTTATAGTATGGTATCGAGCGTAATGGTAGATACTCTAAAGAAATATGGAGATTATCGGTTGTTCTATTATGCGGCTCCATCGGCATATAAAACACAAACAGAAGGGAAACTGCCATCAGATTGGGATGCCTATCTGGGAACCGATCCTTCGGCCGAATTTACGTCAATTGTGAGTTTGTTTAATGCAAAAAAGTACTCACAGCTAAATTTACGTTATACGGCTTATGCTCCGGGTGAGCCCTTGATCAGGATTGGTTATGCTGAGCAGAATTATATTATAGCTGAGGCCATTGTGAGGGGCTGGGCGAGCGGCTCCGCAAAAACTTATTATGAAGAGGGGATCCGGGCATCAATGAATTTTATAAACAGTGCAACGCCAGATGATGTCAAATACCACAGTGACAGAAAGATCACGTCTACCTATATCTCAGATACCTATTTGAAAAATGAGAACGTATCTTTTTCTTCAGTGCAAAACAGAGAACTTAAACAAATCTGGATGCAGAAATACTTGATGTATTTTATGCAATATCCATATGATGCTTACTATGATTACAGGCGTACTGGTTATCCGAATCTGCCGGTAAACCCTGCAACAAGTACCAATCCTTTTGATAAGACCCAGATACCAGTTCGTTATACCTATCCTTCAGATGAATATAATTACAATCTTGAAAATCTTAAAGCGGCTTTAGACAGGCAATACAAAGGAAATGACCGAACAGATGGAGTGATGTGGATCTTGCAATAATTTATAATACGCTCTAAAAATACCGGGTGTCTGGGTAAAACAGGCCCCGGTTTATTAAGTTTTTAATTTAGTTTAATATGATCAAATCTATAAAAATCAGTTTTTTAG
>NZ_QAIL01000317.1:0-18147 GCF_003061025.1 Pedobacter sp. HMWF019
GTCTCATACGCTATTTCCTTTTTAACAGCAAACTATTATCTTTGGCGCCAGCCTTGTTCTGGTAATCCTGCTATGTCAATTTTGCGTGCGTTCCTTATCTGTTTTTTTCTTGTATGCTGTTTTCAGATACTTTATGGTTTCCAAAAACCTGTAAAGCCAAAGCCTTCTGTTCTGGATATTAATGCCTATGAAAAGTTAGTTGTTCATTACCGTTATAATAAACCCGATTCTGCCCTGTTTTTTGCAAATCTTGGGATGGATCTTGCAAAAAGGACTAAAGATGAAGAAGGTGTAGCCAGGATGCTCAACCAGATGGGCATGATTGATGATAATTCTGGTAACGCCGAGTCTTCGAGACAGCGTTATCTGGAAGCACTTGAAATTTACAAACGTCTCCATAATTATAAAGGAATTGTTAAAGAGAATATCCGACTGGGTGTTGTAGAAAACAGGAAAGGTAATTCGGCTGCAGCCATTCCTTATTTTCTTCAGGCATTAAAGATAAGTGAGCAAAATAAGGATAAGAGCGGAATTATGGAGTCATACATTACGCTTGGTGAAGTGTATGCTTTCCGCCATAATTACCAACGTGCAATCTCTTATTACAAGCAAGCTGAATCGATCGGCGCTACCCTCCCCTTTTCCAGCCTTAAGCTAAATACCTGTCTGAACTTTGGAACTGCCTACAGGGAAACTGGTGAGCTGTCTAAAGCCATTTATTACTTTGAAAAGGGTATCAGCCAAAGCGATTATCCAGAGATGATGGGGCTGAATATTTCACTTACCAATGGACTGGCCCAGGTATACGCAAAATCTGGAGCAATAGCAAAAGCCATTGAACTTCAGAAGGGGGCCTTACTGAAATCGAGAAAGATCAGTAATAGCCTCCGGGAATTCCAGAGCCTGATGGCACTTGCAGAAAGCTATGGAACTTCTCACCCGGCAATAGCACTAAATTATCTTCAGCAAGCACTGACTGTGGGACAAACTAAAAAAGCCAATAAACAGATTCTTGAAGCCTTATCACATATTGCCGCCCTTTATGAAAAATCGGGAGATTACAATGCCGCATATCTGGCAAGGACCAGGCAATATAACATCGCCGACAGTTTTTACTTCAAGGACATCTCCATTAAAATATCCAATTTGCAGGCGCAATACGAACTTACCAAATCTCAGGCCAAGGTTGAACAACTGAAGTTTGTAAATAGCAAACAATTGCTCGAACAAAAAATTATGTTCTGGATTATATCAGGTAGTATAGCCTTACTGCTGATCCTTGGTGCTTACTATTTTAAAATCAGGAACTTGAACCGGCTCATGAACAAAGCCAATACAGATCTTATACAGTCGAACAATGTAAAAGACAAGCTGTTTTCCATTCTTGGGCACGATTTGAAAAGTCCGCTGGGTTCCATTCTCAGCTTTCTGGAATTGGTAAACAGAGGCTGGTTATCTGAAGAGGAAAAAACCCTCATGCTCAGTAAGCTGGAATCACAGTGCAGTACGACACTGGATACGCTAAATCTTATTTTGCACTGGGGGCAAATGCAATTAAAAGGGGTTATGATCCAACAGAGTAATGTCAGTCCGGAAAAGATAATCAACCGCAATGTTTTGCTGCTGAAGGAAATGGCTACGCAGAAATCAATCTCTATTGAACAAGATATCGAACCAGATTTGCAGGTTTTTTGTGATGCAGATCATCTGGATTTTCTGGTTCGCAATATTTTATCTAATGCCATAAAATTTACGCCCATTGGAGGGATCATCCATATATCTGTACAGGCTTATCAAAACGATCAGGTAATTTTCGAGGTCAGGGATAGTGGAATCGGGATAGAACCTTCGCGTTTAGAATCTATATTTAGCCTAAACAATGTAAGTACTGTGGGTACGAATAATGAAAAAGGAACCAGTCTTGGTCTTGTTGTCTGTAAAGAATTTATTAATGCTAATGCAGGAAATATCTGGGTAGAAAGTACAATTGGTGAGGGTTCGAAATTCTTTTTCACGCTCCAAAGAACACAGATCAAACAACAGTAAGTTAGCATAATCTGTAAGAACATTATATATCTGAATAATCTGCCGGATACAGGAATTTAGTGTCATTTCTTGATACATTGTGCTGATATTCTGGCATAGCAGATAGTTTTTTCCAGTACGCATCGGCAGAGAAGGTTTTCCAGTGGGACTCGCGGTCTGCCTTGTTCTCGAAAGCAGTTAAGTACATCAGGTTAGGCATGCGGGCACCAGAAATAACTTCTGCATAAAAGATTGCATTAAAACCTAGCCTTTTAAATAACCCAATCTCATCTCCTTTATTGAACATGCTGACCTTATTTTCATAATACTTTTCAGTCGGTCCTTCATAACTTCTCAATTCATAAACACGCTCCTTAGCAGGAGATTTCAATTGTGGCAGGTCGAAACGGGGCGCTCCTTCAAATGCCATCAACAAAATAGACTCTATACGATCAAATGGTGCATTGTTATATGCTGCATTTAGATATTCATTACCATCAGTTATATACCGCTGGTCTTTTGCTAGTTTTTGTTCCAGGTTTACCACATCACTCCAGCTTTTGAATGGGATAAATACGTAAACCAATCGTTCAGCATTTACAGCCTGCTCTTCCGAAATCACAGGTTTGAATACCCCAATTTTATTAAATTTAATGCGATGTAAAGCCGGCAAATAGGCATTCTTTAGATAAGCATCCAATTGTTTTTCCTGGTCAACTGATTTCAAGTGATAAATCTTGATTTGATATAGGTCTCTAGTCTTTTGTGCAGAACTGGAGAGACTGCTCAAAAAAGGCAGCAGCATTAATCCATAAATGAACGTTTTTAAATTTAATTGTTTCATCATTACTTCAATTTGTTTTAAATATAGCTTGAATGTTCCATTGATCAGATTTTTCTTAAATTTACTATTCTAAAATGGGCAATTCTTTTTGATGATTAAATCTATTAGACAGCTACACGCCAAATTGATCGGTAGTAATGCTTGCACAACACTCCAGGCCAGGATATTTCATGAAGTAAGTGTGATTGCTATGGTGGGGCTTCCTTTGGCATTGCTGGTAAATATTTTCATAAATGTGCCACTGGTCAATTTGGTACTTTCAGCGGCCTGGATTGTAATTGTAGCACTGTACATTAATTCCAGGTATTTTGGGAGGCTGTGGCTTAGCTTCATTTTATTTAGTGCGGGCACGAGCATTCTAATGATATTCAATTACTTCATCAATTCAGGCATACATGGTCCGACATTAATACTCTTTCTCCTCTCTCTGGTTTTTATATTGTTGATAATGCCTACCCGGCAATATATATTTTGGATACTTATCAATGTGAGTATTGTTGGTGGTTTATTGTTAATTGAATATTATAACAGTGGATTTATCAAAGTTTCCTATGCAAAACGTAGCGATTTGTTCCTGGACATAGCAACAACTTATTTATCTGTAGTGGTCTGTATAGGTGCGGTACTTTCTTACCTGATCAACAGTTATCAGCGAGAAAAGGATAATGCGGAGAAGGCTTCCCTGGCTTTAAAAGAAGCCAACGACTCGAAGACCCGGTTGTTATCTATTTTGTCTCATGATCTGCGTTCTCCGCTCAATTCTATTTCCAGTTTCCTGGAAATTCTCCATAGCTATGGATTATCGCCAGAGGAACGCCACTTTCTGGAAAGAAGTCTGCTCAATGAGACAAAAAACACGCAGGTAATGTTGCATAATTTATTGAACTGGACAAAATCTCAAATGGATGGAGGTACCAGTGTAAATATGGTGAGACTGAACCTGTCTGAAGTGGTCTCCGCCTGTTTGCTTGTACAACAGGGATCAGCAGATATCAAAACTGTAGGGATTAGTGTGAATATTGATCCGTCAATTGAACTCGATGCGGATCTGGACATGCTTAAATTGGTGATCAGGAACCTGATAAATAATGCAATAAAATTCACTTCCCCAGGTGGGGAAATCCAGATTTCCAGTTCTTGTGTTTCCGGCCATGTCAAGTTGCATATTATGGATAATGGTGTGGGTATACCTACGGAAAGGCAGCAAGAGCTTTTTAAGCTCAATGCCGCATCTACGTACGGCACAAGCAATGAAAAGGGTGTTGGCCTGGGCTTGATCTTATGTAAAGAGTATACCGAGATGCAGAATGGCAGGATCAGTTTTAGCAGTGTACCTGGCAATGGGACAACTTTCACCTTAGAATTTTTAGATGCAAATGGTGACTTACCTACCGATGTTTTGGCTAAACTAAACACAGATTTGGCTAAATCATACTGAATAAACCAGCGCATCTTTGTATGAACTAAAGAAAAACAATTATGTGTATATTCGTTACAGGGGCTACGGGCTTCATTGGTACTGCCATAGTGCAGGAGTTAATAGATGCTGGTCACCAGGTATTGGGTTTGGCACGTTCAGAGGCTTCGGTTGAAAAGTTTTGAAAAGAATAATGTGCTGCACCTGCCAGAAGGCTGGATGATCCTGATCCATCCGGATTTTTTATGGAACACACTGCTGGCTAAAACCATCAAGCAATATGAATTCTTCAGTTACTCGGTTTATGAGGCGCTATATTTGTCCGATAAGGAAGAAACAATACTCACCTCTAAAGGTTCTACCAACGCCAGTTCATTACCCGCAAGATCGTCAACCATGAGGTTCTGTCCAAGCTGGAAGATTTACTCGATAATTACTTTAACAGCGGCGCGCTTGCAAAAAAAGGCCTGCCCAGTGTCACTTATATTGCCGAGAGCTTAAATATCTCACCAGGTTATTTGAGCAGCTTGTTAAAATCTTTGACCGGCCAGAATATGCAGCAACATTTGCACAACAAGTTGATCGAACTGGCCAAAGAGAAACTCTCAACGACTCATCTTTCTGTTAGCGAAATCGCCTACGAATTGGGTTTTGAGCATTTACAATCCTTTAGCAAACTTTTCAAGTCCAAGACCAGCCT
This sequence comes from Pedobacter sp. HMWF019, assembly GCF_003061025.1. Taxonomy (GTDB): domain Bacteria; phylum Bacteroidota; class Bacteroidia; order Sphingobacteriales; family Sphingobacteriaceae; genus Pedobacter. The sequence continues at coordinate 4,987 of NZ_QAIL01000317.1, forward strand.
CTCGCCGCTGGAGTTCCGGCATTCTTTTAATTGAAAAATACATTGCGCTCTTCCTTCGGTTATATGGATAACTTTAGATATACGCAGGTATAAAAAACGAACCGGCCTAGGCCGGTTCGAAATTACATTTAAGATGGTTAAAAAGAAATTACTTGAGCAGCACTTTTCTTACCGCTTTGTTGTTCGCATCAAGGATATAGATATTGCCATCTTTATCTACAGCCAGATCATTCATGGATCCAATTTTAGCGCTGGTCAATGTTCCATCGGCAAAACCTCGGGTCACTTTAAATAAAGTGGATACAGCTTTGGTGTCGATGTCAATTTCCCTGATGGCATAATTATTCCCATCTCCAGCAATCATTTTACCGTTGCCAAACAGGGCCAGGCCACCTTCAATTCCGTTAAATCTCGCAGCCAACCCTATTCCATCTACATAACCCGCCTCAGAAGAGCCAAATCTTACCATATCATTCGGATTTGCCGGGTTCAATTTGGAAATGGCATTGTTACTGTTGGCCCCCTGATCAACGAAATAGACTCCTCCTGTAGCATCTACCACAGTACGGGAGTTTGGCCATAAAGGACCAGTAACTTTTGAATAGCTACCGCCAGCATTTACCCGGTTCATCCCTGCACCAAAACCATAAATATTTGCATACATATTTCCATCAGCATCAAAAGTCATTAAACATGCTGCAAAGCCTGAAGCGTAAACCGTATTTTGACCTGACGGGGTGATCTTCCTAATCTCCCTACTGGACTGATCTGATACATAAATATTATTTTGCTTGTCGATCACAATTCCATAAGGTGCACCAAAAGTTACAATTGAACCGTTTGATGTTAGGGTACTCACCGCGCCGTCCGGAGTAATTTTCTTCACCACTTTATTTGCTGCGTCTACCACATAGACGTTGCCGTTATTGTCTAAAGCCATTGAAGTCATACCACTACCAAAATTGCTGCTGCTTGGCCCTCCGGCAAGGGTAATTATTCCAGCTCTTCTGAATTCCTGAGGTGCTAAAGCTTCTTGTCCGCCTACAACAACCTTTAAATTTCCTGTACTCAATCCGGCTGGGGCATCCAGCACGAGGACATTTTCTGTTGCAGTTTTTACCATGGCCTGTACCCCATTAAAATACACCTTGTTATTGGCCGCAATGGTACTAAATCCAGATCCATTAATGGTGACGGTAGTTCCGGCTAAACCATTATCAGGGCTCACAGAAGAAATTCCCAGGTTTTGATCTTTGAATTGTGGCCCGTTCGTTACCTGGTCATTGACCACTACTTTTACCACTCCACTGCCGGTTCCTCCTGGCACAACAAGCTTGATCTGGATTGCATTAACAGATTGAATGGGAACAGGAACGTCATTAATAAATACCTTATTTTCATCCAGTATGGGACTAAACAAAGCACCAGAAATCGTCATTTGGGATCCCTTTGGCCCGCTCAATGGCGTAACGATCTGGATGGATGGTGGTGCAACAACCGTAAATATTGGTCCCGAAAGTTTTTGCTGGTTGATGATCACCGATAGTGGCCCTGTGGCCACCTGATCTGGTGCAATGACCAGGAGGTGGTCTGCAGCCGCTTCTTTTATAACCGCCGTTTTACCATTAAATTGTACGGTATTTCCGGCAATTAATTCTTCAAAACCAGCTCCATTAATCCTAACAACCGTACCCGTACCACCGGTAAGTGGTTTAATACTGCTAATGACCTGAAATTTAAAGCTTTTTCCAGAGGCTTCTTTTCCGTCAATTTTCACCATCACCGGCCCTGATCCGGCACCCTCAGGAACTTCTGCAATCAGGAAGGTATCTGCTGCCGTAATGACAACTGCAGCTTTTCCGTTTACAAAAACCTGGGCTGGTTGCTGCAGACTACCAAAACCAGCACCTGAAATGGTAATATGCGTGCCTGCACCTCCGTTTGAAGGACTAATTGCAGTAACGCTCAATTCCTGGTAGGTATAATTTCCGACCTTGATCTGCTCGTCATTTACCTTCAGGCTAAGTTCTCCTGTATGGCCATTTAATGGGGCCCTCAATACAATCTCCTTTGAGGTTACACTAACGACATCTGCATTTGTACCTGCAAAGGTTGCAGATACCTTATCCGGACTTTCACCAAATCCTGTTCCCTGAATGGTGACCAGCGTTCCCTGGTTACCACTGTTCGGATAATATTCCGTTACAGTAAGTGGTACTTTAGTTATTTCCGTATGGTCTTTTTTACAGCTGCCGGTCAATAGAATAACTAAGGCAAGCAGTGTAAATAAAGCTGTTTCAAGTTTAATTTTTCTTTGGTAATTCATATGATATATCATGTTTCGATGGATCTCCGTAATTAAAAGGTATACCTTGCCCCTAGCTGTACCTGTGCCCTTGAACCATAGTAGTCGATACTATAGGGTTTACCAGGATTAATAAATTCATATACCGGATAGCTACCCGAATTTTGTGCAGGCGGGAACAACGTTGGTGTTAAGCCAACACTGGATGTTGAATTAAAGGTATTCGGCGAGAAATACTGAACACCCCATGTTTTGCTGATCAGGTTCGTTAAATTTACTATATCGGCAGTAAGGGTAATAAATTGCTTACCCCCGGCTTTCATAAAAAAGTCGTGCGAGATATGCAGATCTGCCTGCACATTCCATGGGGTACGGCCTTTATTGCGTTCTGTAAATGCTCCTCTCCTGTTTTTCAGATACGCATCTGCGTCTATAAATTGGTTAAAGGCTTCTGCCTGCTGGGCAGCTGTTGAACTGAAATTGTTCTGAAAGTAACGGATTGCCTCATCCCGTGCTGGGATATAAGCCAGACTGACCTGCTGTGGTAACCCCTGGATACTGTTATTTACGATCCCATAAGTAAAAGGACTGCCCGATTGTGCGCTAAAGAACAAAGATACGTTGGTTTTTCCTGCTTTAGACCAGACCTTATTGTAGCTGATATTGGCAACAATACGGCTGCGAATGTCGAAATTGCTATTGGCCAATACGGGGTTATTGGGAACCAGCGACTGGTTCAATTGCCAGTTGGATTCCATAGAATTCCTAACCCCGTTACTCAGGTCTTTAGATTGCCCATAGGTATAGGCCAAAGAGAACTGGAATTGCTGCTCAATGCTTTTACTCACACTACCGGTTAAACCATACCGATAGCCTTTACTCGTATTGCTCAGCAGATAACTGTTGGAGAAACGTGGATCTACAGTACCACTGTAAACTGGCTGCTGCTGGTTCTTATCATAACCATAATAGGTAGGATTGTCCTGTACGTTCAGCTGCTGGAACAATACATCTTTAAGGTTCTTGGTATAGATACCTTCCAATGTAAATTTCCACTGACTTTCTGTGGTATAATCCACACCTATACTGGCCCGCATCACTTGTGGCATCACGAAGTTATTGTCGATTAGATCTACCTGGGTCTTACCACTATTCGGGTTATTCAGTACGGCCCCATTTTGCTGGATAAAATTGCCAATCCCGTTAACACCACCTTGTAAAGGATTACTACCTGGTACAAATGGTTTTTGATCCCTTTTCTGGTCAAACCCACCAAAACTATCACCAGTATTATAATAGGCATAAGCCAGCCAGGCCATTGGGATCCGGCCCGTAAATAGCCCCGCTCCCCCTCTTAAAATCAGACTTTGATCGCCATTCCAGTCGTACCTGAAACCAACCCTTGGAGAGATCTGTACTTTGTTTAAAAACTTGTTTTCAATCCGGCTTAATGGCGTATACTGATAAGTCCGTCCGAAATAAGGATCTGCCAGTGCATTTTGCGTTTTTTCACTCAATGTTGGCATTTCAGGTAAATATGCCATATCGGCCCTTAGTCCTGGAATTACCTTCAGTTTGTCGGACACCCGAATTTCATCCTGAAAATACAAGCTGTACATGTTCATGTTGAACTTTGCCGCAGGGTTGTCCAGCAGGTAATCACGGGTGTTGTTCCCATAACTGTAGGCACCGCGCACGCGATAAGGGTTATTGCTCAAATAATCTTCAATACTCAGGTAATCTACACGTCCGTTCCAGGCATTTACAAAACCGTAAGTGATGTTGTAAAGCTCGTTGTGTGTACCCAAAGTGAGCGTATGCTTGCCGATGTTATAGCTCAGGTTGGCGGTGAGTTCCAGCGTGCGCTGTTTCATATCAAAAATACTGGCCTCCCGATCGGTTCCCAGGTAAATTGTAGTTCCCGGTGTACGGCCCGCAATCTGTACCTGTGGCAAACTCGGGTCACCCATCGGATGCCTGGAGTCGTTAACGGCAGTATAACCTACCAATAGGTTTCCTGAAAGCTGGTTGCTAAAACGGCCTTTCAATTCGGCAACAGTAGAGCTCTGGTTGTTCTTTTGTAAAAAGGCCATACTGCTGAACCTGAAATCCTGCTGGTCGCGGTCCATATGTGATGCTTCCGAAATGATGGTGTTGTTACGTATGGCCAGCTGAAATTTATCATTAATATTCCAATCCAGCCGGTTAAAGAATTTCACTGATTTAGCATAGGTATTAAAATCGCCCGCAGTGCCGGCTTTCATATAATTGGCTGCTGAAATTGCAGCTGCATCGGCAGCGGATAAAATATGGCTCGTCTCAGCTGATCCTGCCAGCAACTGCTGAGGATCTTGCCTGTGCGTAATCTCCTCATTACTGAAGAAAAACAGTTTATCTTTTATAATGGGGAACCCTACGCGAAAACCGGTCTGATAATCATAGAAATCGCTGTTCATTTTACCCAGTGAACCTACTCTGTCTTTACCGGTAAGACTTGCATTTCTCCCAAATCCGTATACCGAACCACTCAACATATTTGTTCCGCTTTTGGTTACGGCATTCACAGATCCCCCGGTGAAATTACCGATCTTTACATCATAAGGTGCCAGGTAAACCTGCATGTCTTCAATCGCATCTAAGGAAATGGGGTTGGTCCTGGTGGAGCTTCCTGCCATACCAGAAGTTCCGGACTGTCCGCCCAGAGAAGGACTAAAACCAATTGCATCATTATTGATGGCACCATCTATGGTGACGTTGTTGTAACGGAAGTTGGCGCCACCAAAACTATTGTCTTTACTGGCTTGCGGCACCAATCGGGTAATGTCTGTAATACTGCGGGAAACTGTCGCCATATTCTTCACCTGATCAGCGCTGATGTTTTTCCCCGACCCATAATTGCTGGCCTGAGGGCCTCTTCTGGTCGCTTTAATGGCGACTTCAGCGAGTTGCTCTGATTGATCGGAAAGTGCAAAATTCAAGGTGACAGCGGCACCAAGCCTGATCGTTACACCTTCCTTGCTGTCGCTTTTCATACTGATCATTGCGGCAGTCACACGATAAGGGCCGCCAATACGCAGGTTGGGTAAATAGTAACGCCCTTTTTGATCTGCAGAAGTTGCATATTTGGTGCCAGACGGTTGGTGAATGGCAATGACGGAGGCTCCAGGTAAAGGGAATCCCTTTCCGTCTAAGATGGTACCATTCAAGGTACCGCTGGTTTCCTGTGCCATAGCCACAAATGGCAACCATAGCAGAAGCAGGAAACTGATTTGTTTAAGTATTTTATGTAAGGTCATTTCTGAAATCTTATGTCTTTGGATTACTGTGTGATTTTTAAAACCTGATCAATGGAATGCATCACGCCGTTTCCGCTGAGCACATCTTGCCTGATCAAGTTTACAGATGAAGTATTGCCTGTACCGAGCAAAGTAATTCCTTTAAAGTCACCCGGAACCTGAGGATCCGGGACCAGCGTTACCTTCAAAGAATTGCCATCCATCATGGCCTGTTCGCTGGAAAGGGATGTTCCGGAAGTCAGCACATAGTCGTAAATGAACCTGCGGTTTGTCAAAATATGATACTTCACAATGGTGCTCAGGGTATTGACTTCCATTTTATTGATGTCCTCTACAGTGGCAAGTCCATAGCTTTCCATTGCCGCGTTAACCGGTGCAAAAACCGTAAAACTGGCTTTGCCATCTAAGGTTGATAAAAGGCCTGAACGTTTTAAGGCCTGGTAAAACAGACTTAAGTTGCGATCAGATGCGATGGATTCACTAACAAGTTCGTGCACATAAGGTTCAAGCACCCTGTTGGTTACTTGTATCAATCCATTTGTTGCCTTAATATTCTGGCTAATTACACGGGAACCGTTTAAGGTTAAAATGGTATCCTGTCCCTTAATCCACCGGGTTGCAAACAATTTACCCCCGTTCGAAGAACGGATCTCCTGGTTAAATAAAAAGGGCAGTTTATTCAGCTCATAAGTACCACGCAGGACATGATAGTTCATAATCGAAGTAATCCTTGCCGGAGGTGCAGATAGGATACTTACAGTAGACGGAAAACCGGCCAGTCCAAATGCGGCATCGGAAGGTGCAATGACTGTAAACGGTCCTTTTTCCAGCATTAAGGTATTAAGTCCGCTCTGTCTTAAACCAGTACTGAAAATGGAAAGGTTGAAATTATCAGCAATAACAGCGCTAATCGTTCCATTGATGCTTTCTGGTTCTTTGACTTCCTTTTTACAGCTCAATAAGCTCATGGTAGAACTGAACAACAGCAAAGCGGTGATTATATTTTTTAAATGTCTCATTTCTATTTGATCTGGGTCGACTGGATGATGGGTCAAAACTTAAATTCTTTTGTGGGAATTAACCGGTCTATAACATGAATAGGCCCCATAAGGGTATTGATTTGTTCAACAACAGTGGCGGCCGGATGGGGAGATTGTTTTGCTTTCACCAATGTTCTTCCATTGGCGTCACGTCCAAAATCCAAAGGCATCTTGTAGGCTTTCAAACCAACATCCTGACTAACCATGACATTGAAATCTGATAAATTCTCGTTGGTAAAGTCGTTTACATAAAAAACCATCTGGTTGTAGTCTTTTGAGTAATCGGAATATGGAATGAATTGAATCCCAAATCGGTTTAACGCAAGAAGGCTGTCTGCGGCATATCCACCTACCATCTTATACGTATCTAAATCCAGATAAGGTCTTGGCCTGCTGTTATTAAACGCAATCAGAGCATCCAGGTCCGGAAATCCTGACTGATGAAAAACAGCATCCGTTGGTGCAAAAATGGTAGTGAGGTCTATATTGACATTCTCCCCAAAAGGGTCGTATCTAAGTACCCATCCCTTTGAATAGGGATCTCTGGGGTAAATTCCATAGGAATCTTCCAGCCACAACTGGTCCAGCGTTTCCAGCATGCCCAGGTACATCCCAAAACGCCCGTCTTCCTGCAGAGCACTTAACATCGTTTTGGTGGGTTTATGCAATACCTTATTTACAGGCCATAAAGTTCCATCCTTTGCCAGAACTGCCGGTAGTTTTCCGCTTTTCTGACCGTTAACCATTAGTTCGCCATTTAAGATACCCAGATATTGCCGGTACGCGTAGACGTCAAACCTATTTTGGACCTCAACAGCACGTACCCTCAGGTTTTCGTTTTTCAGCATAGAATGGCCCATTGAACTACCCAATTTCGACTCTACTCCTTTTGGATCGAAGGTCCCGACAATGGTATGGTAAAGCAAGATGCTGTCCAGCAATCTCGGTTCCATGCTGTTTATGGCCGATAAGGTTAATCCATCAGCAATAAAAGCTTCGTCGGTTGGCACAAGTAAAGTATGCGGGACATTCTTTCCTTCTGCATTCAACAGGCTTTCCATATTGCTCCTGTGCCATGCGGCCTTAAACAAGGTGTAGGAAGAGGCATTCATGGCCTCTTTAAGTGTCAGGGTCAGTTCCTCATGAGGTATTTTTTCACCCTCCGTTACGGCTTTATATTCTTCCTTCCGGCAAGATGCCAATGCAATCAGCAACAAGCAAAAGGCAAATAATGTATGTCTGTTCATCTTTTTACTGTTAATTTTGTTTAAGTGCTTGTGTTGGCAAAACCAATATGCCTTGCAGGTCATGGACCAGACCGTTCTCTACAACGATATCTATACCCGACTGCAAACTGCTGGATACATTGGATATTTGGTCATAAGGATAATCTTTGGCAGTGGTAACCGATATGGCGTACGAAAAGACATTTCCGGGGAAACTTTTTGTACTGTTGATCCCGATATACCAGGAATCATTCTCCAGAGGTATATTGAAATTACTTTCACTTTCGTTGACCACACTTAATACCCGGAAATCTGAAATAAACAGGTGTCTCTTTTTCAAAATATACACCCCAAACAAACGCTGTGCATAGTAAAGGGAAGGATCTAATCCGGCAATCATGGCTTCTGTTAATCCAGCGTTTTCGAACTCCTGGTTACTTGGCGCATAGACCGTAAAGGGACCGCCCTCTGCCAGCTGGTCCCATAAACCAAACTTTTTTAAACCGGATACGAAAATGCTGTATTGGGTACTTTTAGCCAGAAAGCTCTGTACGGTATTTCCCGGGCTCGATTTCATCACCCTGTTCAGCACATGCAATGCGCCATTGGAAAGGGTAATGTCCTTTCTGTTTACAAAAGAGCCGTTGAAATAAAGCTCGTTTACTGGATATGCACTGTTTCCCTTACTATAGCTGGCCAGGGAACAATAAACTTCTGTTCCGGCAAGTGTATGGTAACGGATATCGATGCCGTTTGTAGGTATATCCTGAAAAAGCAGACGCTGGGTAAGTACATGCCGCCTCACCAGGTGTTTCAGACTATCGGAGTTCATCCGGTCGAAATCTGTTGCTCTTTTGATGCCAATGGCATTGAAAGCTGCATTGTCTGGCACAAGTACAGTAAAGGAACCCTCTGCATTTAATTCTGCTGTTAGTCCTGATTTTTCTATTGCCGCAGCGAACAAGCTGAGGTCATAGTTATTTTTGATAAAATCGGCCGCTGGCCTGAAATTTTCATTTTCTTTCGTTACAATAAGATCATTATGTTTACATGCGTTCAAAACCGACAGTAAACTTGTCATAACCAGTAAAAAGAAAATGTGAAATGATTTTTTCCGTTTCATCTGTATTTTTAATTCAATTCATTAATAAACTGGTGGTGCATATTTCCTTTGAACGGTGGTCAGGTAAACATTTCCATTCACAATTTCAATCGTGTTGACTGTCGCAAAAGACCGCGGGTTATAGATTCCGGAGTGAATGTTGACAACCATATTGGGCAGTGTAGCCCCGTTGTCATTTGGCAGCTTTGTTTTACCATTGAGCACACAATTGATAGGTGCCCAGCTATTGTCATTATCCTGGGTATTAAAATTATAGGGTATGTTGTTGATGTCCATTCCCGGTGCCAGCAATTCAAAACGCTGCCACATATCTGTGGTGATCCCATTCGAGTCCCCATCGGCAAACAAAGGAAAACTGTAATACGGACTAACTTCAACGGTACTGGTATTCCTGGTGAGCGCAGCCATCAGCTTACGGTCGTACCCGGCAACAGCCGTTTTAAGTTCAGGTGCACCTTTGTATAGGGTATAAAATATATTCATCTGGTCTTTAATCCCATTGGCAAGTGCCCCTTTATCGAAATTTTTCCCATTCCCGGTTTTGGTAGCATTGTCTGTTTGCCAAAAGCCTTTTGAACTCATATTATAGAAGTTAACGTAGACTTCGGAATCCGAAAGAGAGAGTTTATGAAAGTTCTCTTTTCTTAATAAAATCCCATTTTCTTTAGTCGCGACGTCTTTTTGCAGCACATGCAGTGTATACACTTCTTTGCTGTCCAGTACCAAACTGGTATCAATCAGCACACTCTTTTTGTATTTGTCTTCCAGGCTAAAAAAAGGAATGGCATTTTTTGGTCTGAACATGAAAACCACCCTATGTTTACCGGAAGGTATTTGTGCCCAGCTGCTCAGGTCAAAGCCATTTACAACCGGCCCTACCAGCACATTTTGCCGGCCAGGGTATTCCGGATTGTTCACCGAACTGCCGTTACCGATATGCGAAGGATAAGGCGGCGCATAAGGATCACGCTGGTCCAGGTAATCTCCTTTAATTGCGGCACTGACTGGTATACCTTTTCCGTCCATGACCGGGTCGATCAGCATGGTCAGAAAAGGGATAGGCTCATCTTTATTTATAATCCCGATTTCGTAATTCAGGTTATTAAAAACCCTTAAATATGCGGGGTCATCAATTTTAGCATAGTTGATTTTTTTACACCCTGAAACCAACAACAGTAGTGTAAGTCCACAAAATCCTAAATATTTAATTTTTAATGCTAGCATAACTGTTTATTTATTGTGTTTCAGAACGATCATTTTTGCTCTCTGTGCGACGGGTGCCGAAGGATCGACACTGCCAATTAAAGCGATGGTGTAAATCCCAGACTCGTGATTTGGAAGCAGTCCCCTGACATATAGTTCCGGTCTGGCAATCAGGTTTTGGCCAGTTAACACAGGAATATCATCAGCCCATACCCCGGGCACGGTCGATGGAGAGGAACGGTACGCCATAAACTTGTATGGATTACTGTCGCGGTACAGACTTACATAAGGGTTTTCCGTAGGAAACGACCCTGGTGTAAGGTTATTTACGGCTGCAGGATTGATGGCATAATTGGCACCAAAGTCTTGTCCGTTATTGGTAGTAAAGGTCAGATACGGTAAATTACTCCTATTCAAAAAGCGGACACTTACGGGAAACTGTTGCAGATAACCGCTATTGGTGGCGTCGTCACTTCCTCCAATGTTAAACCTTCCACTCATGTCATTGGCAACTACGCTGATTTTCGCCTGCCCTTTCGCATCCCGGCAGACCCATAAACTGAGATTGGTATGTGCTTCCAGTTTCAGGTCGGTTGTTGCCAGCACAGTCCCGGTCGCATTTACCGCATCTATCTTATAATTTCCTGTGATTAAGGTTTGTTCCTCAGAATGCCCTCCGTACGGAATTGTAGCTCCAAGTGCCTGCCCATTACACAATAGTTTAATCTGATCTGTGCCTGCCAGTGCATGGATACCCTGCATTTTTGAATAGGTTGTATTCAGAGGTTCAGCCACATCAGTGATCAGACGGAAAGCGTTTTGATAGACCGACAGTTCTTCTCCCGTATTACTGAAACGATATGGAATCCTGAACTTGGACGGAGAAATTACAATGGTATACACACCGCCCGGTGCATAAGTTTTCATGGGTGCATAAGTGAGTTCTATATCCGGCCTCGGCGTTGCGGAGGTCATCTCATTGATAATTTGTGAAGTATTTGGTTCTATCAAACCATTGAAAATGGCCGAGACTTCGGTACCGGCTTTGGAAAGCACTTTGAACTGTATCGTTCCATAGGGTACCTCTATATAATCTGAGGCGGTACCCGGAAGAATTTGACTTGTTTTTTGGTTCACTAATGTGCCATCTGCCCAGGCCAGGCTCATTGGTCCTACCAGATCTTCTTCACCCTGTGTATGATTTACAGGAGCCGACAGATTGATGATCCTGATTTTAAAGCTGGCCGGATTTGCCGGAGCAGTAATGTCCCTTTTAAATTTTCTGGAAAGCGGACGTCCGTCATCTGGTATCCCTATTTCTGCAGTCGACTGCGTAAAATAGTAATCCATCGGCTGACTGGCGTCTTCTGCAACATCAACAGTTGCTTTACTGTTAAGACCGCCATAAGATCTCTCTTCTACCAGAAGGGAAGCTTTACCTTGTTTGAGCAGGTCTTGCGGGATATTCCAGGTTACACCTAATCTCCCGTTTTCAGGGAAATATTTGGTCCCGGGATATTTGCCGGTCATTGGATCGTTTACAGTCCGCACCACATAATTGGTCAATGTATCTCCGTTTACCTGTACCTGGTTATAACTTCCAAGGTTAACCACCCGTACAGTTGAGCTTTTGCGGCCATCGGTAACCGGTCGGTTGTCATACTCCACATTCTGCTTCTCCTTTTTGCAGGAAACAAGCAACAGCAGCATGCTAAAGGTTAATAACAGACTATTTTTAGATTGTTTGATCTCTTTCATCATTAAAACAAATTATAAGTGAACCCCATCATAATTTCACTACCCCGTTTATAAGAGCGGTTCAGGTACTTACTTCCGTACCATACCCCGCCTGTGCCAGGATTGGCATATACAGTCTCTATAGATGGGTTAAGCAGGTTTTTCACATACCCTTTAAATACCACGCGTTTTGTAATCCGCTGACTAAACACGAAATCCAGTACAGGTACAGGACGTGTATACAAATCAGGTTCTCCGGTAAGGTTGATCTGTACCAGTCTTTCTCCAACCATGTTAAATGTTCCTGTGAGACTTGTTCCGGACCTTTTATTGTCGTAGTTCAACCAGCCATTGATCGAATACGGGGCCTGTTCAAACAATGGACTGTTGTCTGGCGCGTGGCGGTCCAGCGAGCGGTTCGCTTCCAGTCTTGCTGGTGATTTTTTGATATCACTTTCTGCCAGCAGCAAGTTTGAACCCACATAGAAGTTTTTAAGAGGGTCCCATATGCGGCCGAGATCTTTCACAACTTCTAGTTCCAAACCCCAAACCTTACCGATGTTCGGATCGTTTTCAAACCTGATGGTAGGATATTCAGGATAGGTTGCCGCAAGGCCGCTGGTTTGTAAGTTAAATACTTTGTACAATTGGTTTTTTATGCGTTTACCAAATAGGGATACCGCAATGACCTCTCCGTTATTAGGGAACCACTCCCAGCGAAAATCAAGGTTCTGTGTGGATTGATTGATCAAATTGGGATTACCGACAACCAGTCCCATCTGGAACGCATCAAATTCAAAGACATTGGTGATTTCCCGGAGTTCCGGCCGTGCGAGGGTGGTGTTGTATCCGGCACGGAAATTCATGTTTTCTTTGTAATTGTAGGTGGCGTTTAAGGAATAGTAAGGTGTATATCCTACTTTGTAAACCGAGTTCGGACTCATTTGCGACAACGGGATTTTTGTGCCTCCGGCACCCGGTGCCGTTAGCTTAGGATCCAGAAAAACGTTGGCAGTATCCACTGCCGACTGGATGTTTGTGGTCTCAAAACGCACACCTCCCGTTATTCTCAGATCTTTGGTTATTTTTAAGTCGAGCATCGCATATCCGGCTTTTGTTTCAAAAAAGCCAGTATAATTGTTAGGGGACTTCTGACTATTGTAAAGAAAACCGCCTATCGGACCAGCACCTTCGGCACCGCCGGCAACGGGTGCATGAATGCCTACGATAT
>NZ_QAIL01000317.1:18178-20398 GCF_003061025.1 Pedobacter sp. HMWF019
TCGGTTCTGCCTGTATAATGCCATATGCACCAAAGCCATTTACATAACCGGAGCTCAGTGCATATAAATGTTCTGTGTAGACGTATTCTGGCGTGGTGTTTATCGGACCTAGTACAGGTTTAGTATAATAGGCACCTCCTCTCGGTGTATAATCTGCTAGTGTTAAAAAGCGGTAATCCGGGTCATTCTGCCCTGCCCTTGAGGAGGCCACATTATAACTCAACCTTGGTGAGTATTCCGTTTCTAAAAACTTATGCTCTCCCTGGAGGTTAAAGGTATTCAGTTTGCGATAGGATTGTTTCAAAGAGTAAATGGTGCTCTTCACTTCTCCTGGCAAGCCTGTATATTCATATCTGCCAGACATATTTGTCGCCTGCGTTTCTCCGCCCCAGCTGCCAAGATATTGCATACTGATTTCATGTCTCGGGCTAAAACGGTACGTTAGGCCCAGGAGCGTTCCATAATTGAGCGTTTCTGCGCCGGTATTCTCTTTATACGTCTGGTATTTACCCATAAAAAGACTATTGGGGGTAATATAGTTTGGAATGTTCCTCGGACTTTGTACTTGTGGGTTTCCTGTAACGACGCCTTGATAGATACTATATTGTTGAATGTCACCATTAGATATATCTGTGGTTCTTCGATAATAATTCGCGCCGGCAATTACCCCCAGTTTGTGTTTCTTAAACAAAGTATAACTGTTACCAAAGGTTCCAGAATACAGCTGATTGATGGGAGCCTGTTTATATTTTGTGGTCATGACTGGATCAAATCCCTGCATAATCCCATTAATCCGGCCTACCTCCTGTTTAACTTCGGGGCTATAACCGCTATTGGTGATCATATTTTGAATTTGTGTCAATCCTCCTTTATATTGTTTGGAGAGATTTAAAAAGTCGCTTGACAGGTTCTTTTTATTGATTTTATTCCCAAAGAAACCCATATCGCTGTTGTAAAAACTATTGTACTGTCCACCAATTCCTATGTTGGAATTGAAACCGCTTTGGGCAATTAAACTGATGATCATACTGTCTGGTACAGACTTGGTTTTCAGCTCAACAATACCTGCAGCTGCATCTGCTGGTTTATCAGGTGTTACGGTTTTATAAATCGTGATGTTATCTAATAGCGATGCAGGAACAAGGTCGAGCGGAATTGAACTGCGGTCTGGATCAGAAGAAGCCAGACGAACACCATTTAGCTGGCCAACAACACTCCTGTCGCCCAAACCACGAATGGCAACGTATTTATCATCTGTAACAGTTACGCCTGATACCTTTTGCAAAGCCTGCGTAGTTGTTATACTTCCCGTCCGTTCAATTTGTTGTGCAGATATGGCGTCTTGTACGGTTGCTGATTTTTTACGTTCATCTAATACGGCATTCTCTGTTCTTGTGTTTCTACGGGCTTGAACAGTTACTTCACTCAATACTGTACTGGAAGGGATAAGGGCCACGGCAAGGCCATTCTTTTCTTTTGTCATTTTTACTTCCCGGGTATTGTAGCCCATATAACTGAACACAAGAGTAACTTCCGGACTGGAAATCGTTAGGCTGAAATTACCGTCATTATCTGTTGTCGTTCCTCCCTGACCATTTTTAATTCTTACAGAAACACCCGGCAAAGTTTCCTTAGTAACCCCGTCAATAACTTTTCCGGTGATGCGCTGTTGTAGGGGCTTCGCCACGATCGTTACGAAACCCTGCATTACCTTAAATTCGAGTGGTGTATTTTTCAGCACTTCATTGATGGCTTCCCTTATGGTAATCCCATCGTCTTTCAAAGTGACATTCTTAAGAACAGAATTCAGCAGGTCGTCCCTGAACAAAAAGTGGATCCCACTGTTGGCCTCTATAGTGAGCAAACTTTTCTTAACACTGGCATTTTCGATTTTAAGCTGAACCTTCTTTTCCAGATTCTGACCATATCCCGAACTCGCAATTAATAAATTAACGAGCAGGAGCTGTATGACTATCGAAATAAACGAACACTTCATTATAAAATAGAGGTTATCTTTTATTTTAAATGGTATTGAAGGATACTGATATAATCCTTTTTGCATATTTTTGAAAAATTAAGGGTTGACCCGGCTAGCCGGGATTGCTTTTAATATTCTTTAAGCCGGACTGACGTCCAAATCCTCCGTGCTTAATGATTTCCTGATACGTCCCTGTTATTTCTAACAGGGACGTTGTTTTTTTGTAGAATGATCTTACATAC
>NZ_QAIL01000318.1:0-74088 GCF_003061025.1 Pedobacter sp. HMWF019
ACAATAGATAGCATAACATGATGTTGTTATAATTAATGTCTGGCTCTCTTACTTGATTGTAGTGATGTTAATTTTAGATAGTGATGATCAGATTTGATCATCACTATCTAAAATTAACATCACTACAATCCCTATATGAAGATAAAATTACGATCTCTGCTGTCTACAAATAATGGCCAGGCTCATCAAAAAAAAAACATTGGTTTATTATTTAAAAACGAATTTGCGCTAAGCGTAGTATGTAGAACCAACAATTGGAGAATATTTACTATGATTTTGATAAATCGAATATCCGGCCAGATGCAGCGGTTGAACTGGATAAACTTGTCAAGATTATGAAAGACAACCCAACGATCTGGATTGAACTTGGATCGCATACGGATAGTAGAGGCAATGATCAATATAATCAATGGTTGTCTCAGCGGAGGGCAAATTCAGCGGTTCAATATATTATAGATCGTGGAATCGGGAAAAACAGAATCACTGCAAAAGGTTATGGCGAAAGCAAGTTGTTAAATCACTGCTTTAACGGAGTGCAGTGTTCAGAGTCAGCTCATCAGTTGAACAGAAGAACAGAGTTTAAAATAGTTAAACAATAAACAAAGATAGCCTAATCACAATGAAAAATAAGTTAATAAATACCGATCCAGAACTGGTTGATCTGGCCTCAAAAATGTATGAATCTAATGTTTCTGAAACAGAAACTTATCGTTTGCTTGCCCTTGTAGATATCATTGTCGCGATTGACTATTATGGCATCACTGAACTGTTGGATACGATTGGGGAAGAAAGACTGAGGGCTCATCTGGAAATGGATAAAACGTACCAATACCTTGCAGGTGCCGGTGATAATGTGGCCCTCTCTGAGATGTAGATTACACTAAAGTAGTTTCGAGCCAAGGACAATTGGGTAGATTGAGTTGACCCGGTAATAGGAAATGGGTATATTTCGCCGAAGCACGGCCATGCGGGTTCGGGGGCAATTATCCAGTGTATCGTTTTGCCGATTCTGATAAACCTTATTCTATTGATTATTTTGCGAGCAGATGGCAAATGCAGATTGGGGTGAGGTATACTTTTTAGAGTGTTGAAATATTCTTATCGTACCCTTGGGACTGCCACAGGTCTTTTATTTCTGGTGCTTCCAAAACCGGCCCTTGCCTTCTGAAATCCATTGCAGAGCCTCGGCTATCCTTTTTTGCCGGGTAGCATCCGTTTTGGCGTTGCTGATCCAGATGATGTATTCCTTGCGGAAAGAATTTGACTTGCTTTCAAAAACCTCTTTTGCCTTTGGATTCCCTTCCAACTCATCCTGAAAATAGTCTGGCGTTTCCAATACCTTCGGCTTTTCATCTGCAGTTTTTTCCTTTTGGACCTTTACACCCTTTTCATTTAGCTGTACTGCTTCTTTGATCATGGCAATAAATTCCTGATCAGGAAGCAGTTCGTTAAACTGCGTAATTTTGCCCAGCAGTCGTTTAACAGGCTTAAGGTCTTTAGCTGCTTTTAATCGCGGATCGGTCATCAGCTGGCCTTTTAAGAAGGTAAAAGAGCAGTGGGCCTTATGCGCTGCCATCACACACATATGGTCTGCCTTATAATCAAAATGTGGAATGCCCCATTTTATAGCCTCTTCCACATTCGGGCAATTTTGATGGACGAGCGTGCGCCAATGTTCAAGGATGGGTCTGGCAAATTCTTCTGCTTTAGCAATATAGGTATCTATGGCTGGATCGTACTTTGTATTATTCATATCTAAACGTTTAATGCAAATAAAAGCAGATTTGGACAAAAAAGATCGGTTAAAATCTTGGATTTACAGGTCAATTTAATTACTTGTGCTGTCTGCGGAAGGCAGAAGGTGAAACCCCTACATTTTTTTTAAAGAACTTTCCAAAATTTGTCGGGTCAGAAAAATCCAGCTGGTAGGCGATCCAGGAGATCTCCATATCGGTATAACGTATAAGTGATTTAGCTTCACTAATGACCCGTTCGGTAATAAAACTCAACGCATTGCGCCCGGAAATCTGTTTTACAGACTGAGAAAGGTAATTGGCTGTAACGGAAAGCAGATCTGCATACTCTTTGACACTGCGCTTATGGATATAGTTGCTTTCAATCAACTGGATGAAATTCCGCATCAATAGCTGCTGTCTGCCAGCGGGAAGCGCCTTTTGATTCCTTTCCAGTGCAAATCCCTCCAGATGGCAGAGCAGCCCCAGTAGCTTCAGTCGCGCTTCCAGATGCGCGTCTCTGTCCGACTGTTCATAAGCAGAAAAAACGGCCTCAAAATGTGGTGCCAGTTGAATAAAGGTGGCATGATTGAACCTGAACAGATGGGTACGGAGTCGGTCAAACAGTGTAAATTGCTCGTGGAACCCTGGCTTGAAAAAAGAAAAAGCCTCAGGTTTAAAATAGATAATATAGCCCTCTAGCTCATTATTATGCGCGAAACTATAGACCAGGTTGGGCGAATGGAACACCAGGTAGGAATCCGGATCTTCTACGATCTCTTCACCATAACTGACATTCACCTTTCCGGAGTTGAACAGCAGTGCAAAAAAATAAAAGGAACGTTTAAACGGCCGCCGGTAGACCGAAGTCTGTGGCTCATCCAGCGGCATTAACCTCAAACAGTAAAAATCAGGATTGTCTGTTCTGCAAGGCCAGGGAATTGAGGCCAGAAAATCATTGATATCCGTGTAAAAGGGAAGTACTGGTTTCATTTTCTCCATAATCTGTGCAAAACGATTGGCCTAAAATAGCTTTTTTAAGCATTATTTCAGTCCGGTGATCTCCGTTCAGTATATGACTTACTGGACTTAGATACACCACATTACCGCTATTGCACCACAAAATTTTAATTTCTATACAAATACACTTGGATTACGTTTGGTTAAGAACAGGTTAATGAATTGATGTTTAATTGATTAATTTAGTGTGGTTTTTAGGTGACATGAAAATAAGAGATAGTTATGAATAAACTGAAATTGTATGGAGTACCAAATTCACCTGAAATCTATCCGATTAGGGACTTTTTAAAACGTAGTGTGGTGGATTTTGATTGGGTAGATATCAGTCATGATAACCTGGGATGGGGTCAGGGAATCACTTCTTTTAATAATCCTTACAAACACCCTGTGATAGAGTTTCCTGATGGAAAAGTTATTGTGAACCCATCGCTTGAACAAATTGCCTGCAACCTGGGGTGGATTACAAAACCTAAATATAAAGAGTATGATCTTTCTATTTATGGAGCGGGGCCAGCTGGCTTGAGCGCTGCAGTTTACGCTGCATCGGAGGGATTGAAGACTATTCTTGTAGAGCGGGAAGCAATTGGCGGGCAAGCAGGAACCAGTTCACTTATCGAAAACTATATGGGATTTCCCCAAGGAATTTCTGGGGCTGAACTGGCAGAACGGGCAAGACAGCAAGCACTGAAGTTTGGTGTAGAGATTCTGTTGCTGAAAGAAGGAATAAAGGGATCATTTAGTGATAACCGGATTCATGTTGATTTTGCATCCGGAGAAAAACTGGTAGCTAAAAGCAATATTTGTGCTACCGGAGTAGAATATGCGAGGCTTAATCTTTTAGATGAGAATAGGTTTTTTCATAAAGGTATCTATTATGGAGCAGGTGCCAGTGAAGCCTTTTTCTGCCAGGACAGGGATATTTATATTATTGGAGGGGGGAATTCTGCGGGACAAGCTGCTGTTTATTTTTCGGGTTTTGCCAAACGTGTTTTTATGGTTATCAGAAAAGGAAATCTTTCTGATACACTTTCTGAATATCTGGTCCAAAGAATCGGCAGTATCGGCAATATTTTGGTGCTCTATAATTCGCAGGTAACCGAACTTGACGGCGACGATTATTTACAAAAGATTAAAATCGTAAATAGTCAGGACGGTTCGGAAAACTGGCGAGAAACTTCTAAATTATTTATTTGTATTGGAGGTAAACCCAATACCGATTGGGCTTCGGAAACAGCAATTTGCAGAGATAGAAATGGTTATCTGTATACTGGTAACGATGTGATTGGTTTGGATAAATATAGAGACTGCTGGAACTTAGACAGACCTCCTTATCATCTGGAAACTAGTGTTCCCGGTTCTTTTGCTGCTGGCGATGTTCGGTTTAATTCGGTCAAAAGGGTAGCGTCAGCGGTAGGTGAGGGTGCTATGGCTGTAACGCAGGTGCATCAATATTTAGCTAAGCTTTAGTTCAGACCGATGAGGAGTGGGGTAGAGTTCGTTTGTAACAAACGAGGACATTTCTCGTCTCATTGATTAAACCCAGTTCAATGACAAAAAGTAATAAAACCGCAAGAATTGCAGGACTTCTTTACCTGGGAGTGGTAATTACAGGGATCTTTAGTTTAATGTATGTCCCAGACAAACTTATTGTTTATGGTAATGCGGCATTAACTTTTGAAAACATTGCTGCTTCCGAATTATTATTCAGATCTGGAATTGTAAGCGGATTGCTCTGCTATATCTTCTTCCTCTTTCTACCTCTTGTTTTGTATAAATTACTAAGGCAAGTTCATGAAGATATGGCAAAACTAATGGTCTTGTTAGCAATCATAAGTGTGCCAATGTTTTTTATAAATGTTCAAAATGAATTTACAGTTCTTTCATTAATTAAGGACACAGATTACCTGAAATTATTTTCTTCCGGGCAAATACAGTCGCAGGTATTATTGTCTATAGGCCAATATGACAATGGAATGCGGTTAGTGCATGTTTTTTCGGGACTTTGGTTATTTCCATTCGGTTATTTGGTGTTTAAATCGAACTTTCTTCCCAAAATTTTAGGTGTGTTATTGATGTTGGGTTGTTTTGGTTATTTAATAGATTTCTTTGGAAGTACATTAATTGTTGGCTATTCCAAACTTGTGATTTCTTCATATATAAGTTTGCCGGCAAGTATTGGAGAGATCGGAACTTGTTTGTGGTTGTTATTTGTTGGAGCAAATGAGAAAATAAACAAATAAGGATCGCAGGAGTTTAGTTGGGAAGCCTAATTAACAAGGTATCGAGACGAACATCTACTATAAGGGTGAAAGAAAAATAATTTTACTTTTCTTTCACCCTTTTTTTAATTCCGATTGCCTTAAGGATTATTGATAAACCTTAAACCTCTTTATGAAACTAAAGAACCACTCCAATTCAATACGGATGCTGGCGCTTGCTGCCCTTCTTTTTTCTGGGGCGGAGCAGGCTGCTCTGGCGCAAGCTATAGATACAAATATTACAGCCATTCAAAAGATGACGATAAAGGCTGTGGTTAAAAAGCTTGAAAAAGACCATGTAAGGCCCAAGGCAATTGATGATGATTTTTCAAGAGCCATATGGAAGAAATATCTGGAGGGTTTAGATCCAAATAAGGATGTATTGCTGCAGAGCGATTTTCAGGATCTAAAAAAATATGAGCTAAACATTGATGATGAACTTCATGAAGGAAGTATCGATTTCTTTGCTGCAGCTTATCAAATTTTTCATAAGAGACTCCTGGAAGCTCAGGCAGGTTATAAGAAGATTCTGGACCGGCCTATGAATTTTAATAAAAATGAGACGGTTCAGATGAATGGAAGTTTACTGGACTACTCCACAAGCAAAGCTGCGCTGGAAAGTGTATGGCAAAAAAGGGCTAAATATTTTGTGCTGAAAAAAATGATAGATCTGGACAGTAATAAAGTCAATAACCCTGCACTGGAAAAGCAAGCACGCTTAAAGGTGGATAAATGGTTGGGGAATGTTTTTAAAAACCTGACTGGTTCGTCTGCTGTAAATGAGCGGTTTAGCCAATATGTAAATACCATTACTATGGAGGTAGACCCTCATACGTCTTATTTTGCACCTGTTAAAGCAAGAAGTGTAAACAATGATATGGCGAAGCGTTTTTTTGGCATTGGACTGGAGTTACAGGATAAGGAGGGAGATGTCTTCGTTAAATCGCTCAAACCGGGTGGCGTTGCCATTAAAAGTGGTCTGGTAGATATTAATGACCGTATTTTACGTATTAGTGATACCAAAGGCGTAATGGTTGATATAGCCGGAATCCCGATTACTGAAGTGGCCGACCTGATCAGGGGAGATAAAGATACTGAAGTATCTTTAGACTTACTGAAAAGTAGTGGTCAGGAGAAAACGGTCTCTTTAAAGCGGGCCGAAATTAAAGATGAAGAAGGAAGGGCCAGAAGTGCTGTTATTGAGAAGAATGGGCTGAAAATCGGTTATATTTATTTACAGGAATTTTATGCAGATGCAGCCAATCCTGCAGGATTCCATTGTGCAGATGACGTGGGTAGGGAGCTGTTGAAATTGAAAGCACAGCATGTGAATGGGGTTATTGTAGACTTGAGAAATAACGGTGGAGGTTCTTTAGACGAAGTGGTGAAGATGAGTGGTTATTTTCTGGGAAATGGGCCAAAAGTGCAGATCAGAGACGGAAACGGGATAAAAATTTATACAAGTAATGAAGCCTCTATATATGATGGACCTCTTGCAGTAATGATCAATGAGCAAAGTGCTTCGGCTTCAGAAATATTTTCTGCCGCGATTCAGGATTATAAACGGGGGATCATTATTGGCAGCCCATCCAGTTATGGAAAGGGAACAGCACAAGGTACCCTGCCTATGGGTAAGATGGGAGATCAGGCAAAGGGAATACCAGATTTGAGTTTTGGATCGCTGCGACTTACCCAATTCCAGTTTTATCGCGTTAATGGGGCATCTACCCAGCTAAGAGGTGTAAAAGCAGATGTGGTATTGCCGGGGAAGCTTGCTTATTTAAAAATTAGAGAGAAAGATAACTCAACAGCATTAAGTTGGGACAGTATCCCTGCTGCTCATTATTCTGAATTTAATAAGCCATTAATTTGGAATAATATTTTAAATTTAGCTACCAAAGCGGTTGGCAACGACGCGCAATTTAAAGCGATAGATGAAAACAGCAGGCTTCTTGCGCAACACCAATTGGATCCGGTGGATTTAATCAGTGGTAAATTTATCCGGCAACAGGATCAACTTTTGGCTTATACCAAAAAAATTGATCGAATTGCTCAGCTGGATGATAACAGCAAGTTAAAAATAACTGGTACAATGGATAACAGTGGCGCTGTTGAAAATGAATGGTATACAAAATGGTTAAATACGCTCTCAACAGATCTGTACCTTGACAAAGGTTTGGACATAATGCGTGTGATGAATCAAAAAATGTAAAAGATAAGGCTGATGGCAGAACTTTCAAAGATAGAACCCCTGTTTCGTGAACATTATTCTTTTTTATGTTCGGTTGCTTATGAAGTAGTTGAAGATGAAGAGACTGCCAAAGATATTGTCCAGAATTTCTTTCTGTATTGTCTGGATAGGATCGCCTCGCTGGATATCCACGGGAGTTTCAAAAGTTATGCCTTCAGGGCGGTCAGAAACGCTTCACTGAGCTATAGAAAGAAGTCTAAAAAAGTAGATTATAATGATGATTTGCTGAAGCAAACCGGGGCGAATTTAGCTTGTGTAGCAGAAGACGATAGGGAAGAAAATGAAATTGCCCGGGATCTGGTATTGTGGCAGATTATAGGCCAGATGCCGGAAAAGAGAAGACATATCTTCTTGCTGAGCAACAAAGAGGGATTAAAGTATACTGAAATCGCAGCGCAACTGGATATTTCTGTGAATACCGTAAAAACACATATCAAATTATCATATGAGTTTTTAAGACGAGAATGTAGGTCGCTGATCAGGATAGTGATTTTAATTTATATATGGATAGGATTATATTAACAGAGCTATGGATCAGGAAGAAAAAATGAATTGGGAAAAGCTGTTAAAGCACCTTGACGGCCATCAGGATGATGGGCAAGCCGATGAAGAATTGAATCAGGAGGAGCTCGATGTGCTGCTACTGGCAGAAGAAACAAATATGAGTTTAAATAGAACAGACCCAGAAATGAAATTTCCGGTGCAAGCTGGCTGGGAAGAGTTAGAGGCAAGATATAAAGAGAAACACAGGGAAGCCAATCCCAGGACTGGCCGTAGTAAACGCAATTGGTTTATGGCAGCAGCAGCTGTGCTTGCTTGTGTGATTGGATCGGTTTGGTGGCTGTCTATGCGGCCGGAAGATCCTTCAAAAAATGCATCTGCTATAACAATAACAGGTATTAAATTGACCCTTGAGAATGGAAAAACGGTTGCACTGGACCAGAAAGAAGCTCCGGTTTTAAAATCTGCGGGCGCCGATTTGAATGGCGGCACACTGGTTTATAAAAAAGAAACGGACTTGACGAAAGAAAAAGAAGGCTCGGTTAGCATGAATGTACTGGAAGTACCTTATGGTAAACAAACCAAGGTGGAGCTGGGTGATGGCACGGCGATATGGGTAAACTCTGGATCGAAATTGACCTATCCAAGTCATTTTCCAGCCTCCAAAAGGGAGGTGATTTTAGAGGGTGAGGCCTTTTTTGATGTAAGCCATAATGCCCAAAGGCCTTTTATTGTGCATGTAAAAGGGTTGAATGTACAGGTGTTGGGTACCGCATTTAACATCAATTCTTTTGGCCCGGCGGTGCAGACTGCATTGGTAAGGGGTAAGGTCGGTTTGGAAGCGGGAGATCAGTCTATTCTTTTGATACCTGGTGAGTTGGGTTCTTACACCAGGGCGGGTGGAACATTATCTAAAACTGAAGCAGATTTAAAATTATATACGGCCTGGAAAGATGGCGAAATTTATTTTGACAACAGCAGCCTGGCCGAAATTGCCTTCCGTTTAGAAAGGGAGTATAACCTTCATTTCAGTTTTGAGGATGCAGCACTTAAGAATTTGCATTTTATGGTAGATATGCCTAAAACAGGAGATGATATTCAACAAGTGCTTAAGAACATCAGGTTGAGTACCAACGAGGTAGATTTTGTGGTGAAAGGAAATGTGATTGAAGTAAAACGACGAAATTAAGTTATTGTACTTTATTTAAAAAAGGGTGAAAATAATTTCAAATTGTTTTCACCCTTTTTGATAGGCACGATGCCTATATATAAAACCAACCAACCTTTTGCCTTCATTCAAAAATATAAGTATGACCAGGTTCCTTAGACAGTTTATACTTCTCGTTTGCTTTCTGTTGTGTATCGAGTATGCTCATGCACAGCAGAAATCTGTATTCGATCCGCAGGAAAGTTTTAAGCAGGTCAATTTTCCTGCAGGAAACCTTGTGAGGACCGCATCGGGAAAACCAGGGGTACAATATTGGCAGAACCGAGCAGATTACAAGATTTCTGCTCGTTTTGATACTTTGTCCCGGCAACTTCGGGCCACAGAGGAATTAATCTATTTTAATGGTAGTCCAGATGTTTTACCAGAGGTATGGCTGTTGTTAGGGCAGAACCGTTTTCGTAAAGATTCCAGGAGTACCGCAACAACCCCATTGGAAGACAGCCGCTTTGGAATCAAAGAGTTTACCGATGGCTTTGTACTGGAAAAAGTGATGGTCAAAAATAAAAAGACAGGGGTATGGAATAAAATAGATGCTAAGGTGATGAATGATCAGCTTAAGATCATGCTGCCTGAAGCTTTACAGACGAAAGAGAAAATTACTTTAAGGATAGACTATCATTTTACTTTACCCAAAAACGGCTCTGATTTTATGGGCGTTTTACCAACTACAAATGGTACAATCTATCAGTTCTCTGCCTGGTTTCCCCGGGTAGCGGTTTATGATGATATAGAGGGTTGGAATACGGCCAATTCCGGATACTATATAGAACCTGGAAAACTAGATTATAAAATTACAGTGCCTGCAGAATGTATTGTTCAGGGTAGCGGACAACTTCTAAATCCGGAGCAGGTTTTAACCAAATTACAGCAAGTCCGCTTGCGTGAAGCAGAAAGAAGTAATCAAACTGTGCAGATACGCACAGCTAAAGAAGTAACCATGGCTTCGTCAAGACCAGGTCCAGGCCTGCTGACCTGGCATTTTAGTACGGATCATTCCGGAGATGGATTGTTTGCTGTTTCCAGGTCTTTTATCTGGGATGCGGTGAAAGTTGACCTGCCTGATAAAGAAACTGCTTTGGCCATGTCTTTATACCCTGTTGAAAGTAATTATCTGGCCTGGCAGAAATCAGCGCAAACGATGAAGCAAGTACTGGAAAGCTATTCCAGATTATGGTGCCCGTATCCTTACAAAACTGCGGTGAATATTGCAGGTTCTGTTACTGGAATAGGAGGGCCGGGAACAAGTTTTATTCAATACCAGTCAAATGGTATGGCCAATGGAGTATGGTCTAAGCTTAACCACGAACTGGGGCATAACTGGTTTAATATGATGATTGCCGGCAATGGGAGACAGGCCTGGATGGTTGAGGGATTAAACTCTTTTATCAACCATATTAATGGAAAGGTACTTCAGGGTGAAACTGCTTTTACCCTACCGGATGCGATTAACTGGCTTGGAAAAGCTGATCCAAACCAATGTGCAGCAACACCTTACGAACTGATGCTCTATAAAAATTTCGCCCTGCTTGCTTACGTAAAGCCAGCTGTTGCGCTTAACCTGCTAAGAACGGAAGTTTTGGGAGCCAGACGTTTTGATGCGGCGTTCCGGACTTTCGTCCAGGCATGGAAATTTAAACACCCCAGTCCATCTGATTTCTTCAGGTGTATGGAGAAGGAAAGTGGCGAGAACCTCAGCTGGTTTTGGCAAAGCTGGTTTCTGAACGACTGGACCTTAGATCAATCTGTGGAAAGCGTGCAGTATGTAAATGGACTACCAGAACAGGGGGTGAATATTAAGCTGGTTAATAAGGGTAAGATGGTGATGCCCGCAGTAGTGGAGATTGTGGAATCTAATGGCCAGGTGAACCGGGCAAATTTACCTGCTGAGATCTGGCAAAAGGGCGGCGACTGGACTTTTCATTATCCTTCAACCAGCGCTGTTATTTCAGTAAGACTTGATCCTGATCATAACCTTCCCGACCGCGACCTAAGCAACAATACCTGGCATGGAACAGCCAACACTATAACTCAACCGACTACTAAATAAATCTAAAAAACCAATAGACAATGAAAAAAACAATATTAACCAAACTGCACAACTAAATTATCCATCAACTAAACCAAACCAATGAATTATAGAACTATCCGTACTGTAATTTACAGTACTCTACTTCTGCTGGTTTTTCTCCTGCCAGCTTCGGCCCAGCAGAAAAACAGTGTGAAAGTGACACTAAATGTACGTAATGGCACAATGGAGAGCATTATCCAGTCTATTATGAAACAAACTTCGGTTAAGATTGTGTATAACCAGGAACTGGTGCAAAAAGCAGCCCGCATGGATTTTACAGCAAATAACGAAGAACTGAAACTCGTGATCAGACGCTTGCTGAAAGGATCGAACCTTACTTTTGTACTGCAGGACAATGTGATGGTTATTGGACCAAAAGATGAATCCGAAGAGGTAAAAAAAAAAACAGGGATCATAAAAGGCCAGGTCTTAGATAATACCGACAAACCATTGATTTCGGTTACGGTAAGTGTTTCGGGGACATCGCATAACGCATTTACCAATGAAGAAGGAGAATTTACTATAGAGACGGAGGAAGGAAATTCCATTACTTTTTCATACGTGGGTTTCCAGAAGAAAACAATAAAACCACATTTAGGAGAGGTGGTAGATATTAAGTTGGTACCTGATCATAATGATATGGATGAGGTTGTTGTAACCGGTTATCAAACCATTAGCAAACGTTTGTCTTCCAGTTCTACCTATACTTTAAAAGGATCGGAGATCATAGATCCCGGGTCAACAAATATTATTTCCATGCTACAGGGAAAGGTGCCTGGTCTGGATGTAGTAAAAACTTCGGGTAGCCCGAATGCTGTTCCATCTATGCGAATGAGGGGGACTTCTACTTTGATTGGAAATGCGAACCCAATTATTGTGGTAGATGGAATTATAAGGGAAAATCCCAACAACGTTAACCCAGATAACCCTTTGGGTGTTGATCCAAGCGCTCGAGACCAGATCATTCTTAAGGACAACATCCTTTCCAACGCCAGTGTAGCCGGAAATTCGATCAGTGGCTTAAATCAAAATGATATAGAAAGCATAACTTTTTTAAAAGATGCATCAGCCACAGCAATCTATGGTACCAGAGCAGCAAATGGAGTCATCGTGATCACGACAAAAAAAGGAAAGAGTGGTAAGATGGAGATCAACTATAATAGCACCTATGGTACTTCACGTAAACCTCGATATACCGATATGCAGTTGATGAATTCCCAGCAACGTGTCCAATTCTCCAGAGAAATGTATCAGGACGGCTATACCTATCAAAGCGTACCGTTTAATATGGGTTATGAAGGAGCCTTTCAGGATCTGATGAACAGAAAGATTACGGAAGAACAATTTCAGAAGAATGTTGCGGGTCTAGAAAGTATGAATACAGACTGGTTTGACTTGCTATTTCAAAATACCTTCAACACCAGTCAGCATCTTAGTCTTTCCGGTGGTAGCGACAAAACGAGCTATTATACTGCATTTTCTTATGAGCAAAATAAAGGTACAACAAAACCAGATGGATTGAAGCAGGGTAGTGTTTCTGTAAATATAACCTCAGAATTGAGCCGAAAACTTTCGTTAAATTTTAATGTAGGTGGAAGTCATCGGTTTTCTACTAATTATTTTGGTACAAATCCACTTGATTATGCAATAAAAACAAGCCGGGCAATTCCAGCCTCACTCACATATCCTGTTGCTGAAGAAAACGCTTATGGAATAGCTAACCCATTGGATTTTAATATATTTAATGAAATGCAACAGACTGGAAATTCGGCCAGGGATACAAAACTATCGACCACCTTAGGTCTTAATTACCTGGCTCTCCGGGGACTAACGCTAACGTCGATAGCGTCCGGAAATGTGAGTGTATTAAACTCCGAACAATATGCTACTGAACTAAGTAATTATATTGCTAACTTAAGGGGATATAATTATGGTTCAGTAGCCCCTGGAAGCGATCTCGAACAATCTTCCTATTTGCCGATTGGTGGAATTTTATATCAGTCGAACACATCACAGTATAGTTATACTTTGCGTAACCAGGCCGAATTTAAACGAAGCCTGTTTACCGATGACGATCAGCTTGATATACTGGCAGGACAAGAGATGATATCTGTTCGTTATAATGGATTGAACAATTTGCTTCCAGGCTATATGCATGACCGTGGAGAAGGTTTTTCTATATCACCTAATGGTATCAATTTGCTCAGTCCAAGGAAAACGAATACGCTGGAGAATTCGGTATCTTTATATAGTACTGCCAGTTATAGTTTTGCAAATAAATATATCCTAAATGGAAATATCAGAACAGATGCTTCCAACCGTTTTGGCCAATTTTCTAATCAACGTTTCCTGCCTGTGTGGAGTGTTTCCGGTCTTTGGAATATCAGCTCCGAAAAGTGGATGCAAAACAACAGGTTCGTTAACAATTTACGCTTAAATGCTTCTTATGGCTTTCAGGGTAATGTTATTTCCAGTGTTGGTCCAGACCTTATATTAACTATACCCGATGGCACAATACCACAGAATGGATCCAACGAATTTCAGTTGAATATCAAATCTTTGCCATACCCCGACTTGAGATGGGAAAAAACTAAAAGTATCAATCTACAATTAGGTGGTTCATTATTTAATTCCTTTCTGAATTTTGACTTTGCTTATTATCACAAACGAACAACGGACGCCATTACTTCAAAGTTTATTCCCGTTGAATATGGACTGAATATGATGTACATTAATGGGGGTAATATTGAAAATTATGGTTACGATATGACAATTGGAATGAACCTCATTCATAACAAGGACCTCAATTGGCGTATGTCTATAGTTTCAGGAAAGAATTATAATACGCTACAAAAGGGTACAATTGATGCAACCAGTAATATAACTAATGAATATCTGGATGGTTCGGTTCTTATTGAAGGGCAGCCAGTTAATACATTTTATGTTTTTTCGTTTAAAGGGTTAGACCCTAAAACAGGTGTGCCTCTGTTTTATGGGATTGATGGAGCTGGAGCGGTATCAAAGGATTCGTTTATCGATTATTTGAAACCAGCAGGATCAAAGAATGCCAAGATCAGTGGCGGGTTTAGTACTTCTGTAGAATATCATGCCTTTTCTTTAGGAACAAATCTTTCATTCAAACTTGGCTCCAAAAGGTTAAGAAATTCGGTTTATAGTGCCTTTGGAGTATCTATTCCTTTACCAGACCAAAATTTACCTGCGATTTTAGAGCAGCGATGGCGTAAACCAGGCGATGAAGCTTTTACAGATATACCATCTTACCCTAAAAATACTGGCGTTAACGGTGGCGGATTTGTCTATTTGAGCAACTCAGACAATATGAGTCGTTACCAAATGTACAATCATTCTGATGCCAATGTGGTTTCAGGAAGTTTTCTGAGATGTAATAGGGTTGATTTTTCTTATAGACTGCCTGATCAACTGGTTAAACGGATAAATGTAAAGAGGATTTCTGTTTCCGGAACGGCTTCGAATCTATTTGTAATTGCAGACAAGAAACTAAGGGGGCAGGATCCCGAAATTGACGGGATGGGCACTACAGCTTTACCCATCAGTAAAATATTTAGCCTGAGTTTAAATGTAACTTTTTAATAAGAACAATGAAAAGAAATTTATTTATTTTACTCATTCTTCCCATCTTTTTTTCGGTTTCATCCTGTAAAAAATTTCTGGAAGAACAGTCGCAGACGGATATCATTCCCAGATCTGCTTCTGCATTGAACGAACTGTTAATGGGTGCAGGTTATATTTCCAACAATGGTGGCGGAGCTGATCTTTCCCTTCGTCTTTTGGATGATAATATAACCCATAATGTTTTTCTAACAGGCCCGGGAAATATGTTTTTTGCCTATACCTGGCAGCCCCAATCTGCAAGTAATCCCAGCTTTACTGCAGGTGCAGCGGCATGGACTGGTTTATACCCAAGTATTTTGACTTGCAACCTGGTACTTGATTATGCCCCTAAAGTAACAGGCACCACCGCAGAAATTGAAAATGTTACCGGACAGGCATACCTCTTGCGGGCATTTAACTATTTTCAACTGATCAATCTCTATGCAAAACCCTATAATGATAAATTATCCAATCCTGATCAGGACCCTGGTGTTCCATTGATGCTGAATTCCGGCTTGTCTCTTGAAGGTATAGCCCGTAGCACAGTATCACAAGTTTACAAGCAAATCCAGGATGATTTGGGTAAAGGAATTGAACTCATGGAAAGGAATGGTAAGAATAATGATGTTTATCGCTTAAACAATGTATCGGGCTATTTGCTCTCTTCCCGTGTATACTTACAGATGGGCAATTGGCAAAAAGTGATTGATGCAGCTACAAATGTACTCACTCGAAAGTCGGACATCATCGACCTCAATACTTGGGGAACAGATCAAAATGCTAAACCGATCGTGGACGCTAAGAATCCCGAATCTCTGTGGGTATACGGCAGTAGTAATGATGTGTTTTTTCCTTCAGGCACTGAAGGAGATAACTATAGACTTTCTGATGACCTTCTTTCCAGCTACGAAGCTGGAGATTTAAGATCCAGCACCTATATTAAAGATAAAAGATCTATTAAACGGCCTTCGTTTTCCTACCTGGTTAAAGTGGCAAATGCTTTCAGGGTATCAGAAGCTTTGTTGAACAGGGCGGAGGCCTATGCACAGTTGAATAAACTGGGGCAAACGGGAAACGCACAATTGGCTTTGAATGATCTGAATACTTTAAGGAAAAAAAGGTTTAGTCACGAAAGTTATCATGACCTGGTTAGTGCGGACGCTGATGACTTGCTTCAGAAATGTTATGACGAGAAGCGCAGGGAACTTTTTGCCGAGGAAAACCATCGTTGGTTTGACCTTCGGCGTCATGGTATGCCGGCTATTACCCATGTGTACCATCCAAATGGAGGGCAAATTTTAAGCTATGTACTCCAGGATCATGATCCTGCTTATATACTTCAAATTCCAAGGTCTGCATTAGATAGAAACCCAAAATTAACACTTAATCCTAATCCGGAATTACGTACCGGGCATTAATCTGATCCACATGAAATTAAAAATATTATTGTACTCGTTGTTCATTCTGGTAGCAGCTGCTGCCTGTAAGAAAGAAGCTGCGATAGTGCCGGAAACGATTCCATTAGAATATCATCTGCCACAAGGCAATCACCCTTATGATACCCAGATTGTGGATTTCTATCATAAATATGGTTGTTATATTTTATATAAATTTAGTGACAAGGATTTTAATTGGAATATTTCGTATACGCTTCCTTACGTGGCTGATCAAGGTGATGAGAATTATATAACTCCTGCGCTTACTGCACTGGATGAATATTTATTTAAATATTATAATAAGGATTTCTTAACAAAAGCACTACCCTACAAAATTATCCTATCCAGTAGGATTAGAGCACTAGATCAATATGGGGATACACTTGAACCCCCCGTCAATGTTGTAAGTGCTTCAAGTCATTTCGCTTTTGGGCGGGCGGGAAGTAGTTTAGCTGGAATGACTGAAGATGAACTACATCAGTTGAAAGTAGACCTGCATCGGGAATTCTGGAACCAGGCTGTCAGTTTTAATAAGGTTCCTCTACCACCTGTTTTTATCGCCGCGACGAATTATTCAGAAGTTGGCAATTACAATAAGCAATACTATGGGGTTTTTGTGAATGCGAATGATTATACTGCAACTGTTTATTCAGATTTTGTGCAATATATCGATCTGATTGCTTCTCATACAGCCGAAGAGCTGGAGCAAACTTTGTTTCTGCCTGAAAATGACCCAAATGGAAAGTATAAGTTCAAGTATATTACCATTATCAACTATTATAAACAAGAATACGGAATTGATCTTCAGGCTATAGCCAAATAAATCATGAAAAGAATAGTTTTAGGTATAATGCTGGCTACTCCTATTATAGGGGTGTGCCGGCAGCAAGAGTTCAATAAAGAAGGAAAAACAGTAGAAATAATCAGTCCTGTTGATAGTGGGATATATATGAGTGTTGATGTGCGCTCTGTGATGCAGTTTTTTTCAAAAGATAATATTGGTAAAGCAGATGTACTGAAAGATTGCAATGCATTAAATGTAATTCTAAGGAAAGACATCGGAGAGCTTGCATTTAGCCAGGAGCTTGGTAAGCTGGATATGGTTAAAGACAGTGCGGTTTTTTACGGCCTGATCGGAACTAAAGGCGTAGCGCTTACAAGGGAGAAGCTGAAACTGGAACAGCAGTTTGTACGGGCGCATCCTGATTCTTTTGTGAGCCTGTACTTGTTGATGGACAACAGTATCATGTATGATGCAGATGGTTATGCTACCGCCTATGATCAGCTGAGTTCCAGTTTGAAAAATACGCAGGCTGCAGAGGTCATCAGAAAAAAGATTGAACATCTGAAAATAACTTCTGCCGGGACATACGCAAAGGATTTTGAAAGAAAAAACCAGTTTGGAAAGACGGTTAAACTGAGCGGTTACAAGGGAAAATTGTTGCTGCTTGATTTTTGGGGAAGTTGGTGTGCGGTTTGCCGTCAGGGACATCCTCATTTGAAAGAACTGTATAAGAAGTATAAGGACAAGGGACTGGAAATTGTTGCTGTTGCGCATGAAGAAAATAAAGATTTATCCAAGAATAAAGCGGCCTGGCTTGCGGCAATTAAGAAAGATGATGTGAACTGGGTGCACGTTTTGGAAGACGAGGGAAGCGGAGCACCAAGCATAACAAAGGCCTATGGAATTGACGGTTATCCTACAAAATTACTTATTGATCAGGACGGCAAAATCCTGATGAGGGTAATTGGAAACCTGAATGAAGAAATGGACGAAAGGATCAAGTCAATCTTAGAGAAATAAGCCTGCTTGAAAATAAAAACAGTTTTTTAGTTGCGAATGCAAATTGCCCCGGTTTTCCGGGGCTTTTGTGTTTTTATAGCCTCCTATAAAAACCGATAAATAGATCAGGATTTATTTGTGATTTGGAATATTAAAAAAAAAGAAGATCACATTCACCCTTTTTTAATGTTCGGATGCCTTGATAACATAAATAACAACCACATAACTAATCCTAATTGACCAACAATGAAACCAAGTTTAAAGATTACATTCCTTTTGGCGGGAATGATTTGCTCCTATTCCATATTATCGGCGCAAAACAAGTTAAAGGTATCGGCCAATCTTCCAATGCTTCCTGAAGGGAAGAAGGTGTATTTGATTGATATTGTTACCAAAGCAACAGATTCAACCCTCATTAAAGACCACAAATTTGAGTTGACCACTAAAACAGATTCCAGTAGTTTTTATATCGTTCAGGTCGGTTCAGAGTTTAATAAAGACCTTGGTTTTTATATGCATATGGGGCCTGGCGAAGTGAACGTTTCAGGAGATGTCAAAAGTTTTAGTGAAGCCAGCTTTAGCGGCAGCGAATTTGTTGACAGATGGAAGGAAATGATCAGTTATATGGATAAATCCTGTGGAATGAGCATGGACGAGGTACAGGATATAGCAGCACAAATGTTAAAGGCCCAAAACATTGGCGATACGGAAGCGTCTCAAAATCTTCAGAAAAAATATGTAGATTATGTAGAGAAAGGTAAAACAGCTGCAAAGGAATGGTTGAAAAAATATCCAAATGATCCGGTTTCTGTATATGTGATCAATGGATTTCTATTCAACAAGATACCTCTTAATGAGATGCAGGATTTGATTAAGCAACTTGGGCCGCAAGCCCGGATGTCGAGGCTCGCCACTTTAATGCTGAATCTAAAGATGCCTACTGTAGCAGAAAATGCTTTATTAAACAAGCAAGCGCCTGATTTTACACTTACAGACGTTAATGGGAAATCTGTTAAACTATCTGATTATAAGGGTAGATATGTTTTGCTGGACTTTTGGGCCAGTTGGTGCGCACCCTGCCGTAAGGAAATGCCATTTCTGAAAAAAGCACATGAACAGTTTGGTCAAAAGAATTTTACGCTGCTCAGTTTATCGGTTGATGAGGACCAGGGTAAATGGCGTAAGGCATTGGAGGATGAAAAATTGGCCTGGCCACAGTTGGTTGATGACTCGGCCAAGCATGCCCAAACGCTCTATGGAATTACCTATATCCCGACAAATTTTCTAATTGATCCGCAAGGAAAGGTGATTGCTGTTGGGCTCTATGGAGATGGTGTGAACAGTAAGTTAAATGGTGTAATTAATTAACTATGAGTATACTGAAGATAAGTAACTTATCCCATAGATATTCCCTGACATGGGCTATCCGGGATATTAACCTGGAGATTAACCAAACCGGTATCATTGGCCTTCTGGGTTCCAATGGTGCGGGTAAATCGACCACAATGAATATTATATGCGGTGCCTTGAAACAAAGCGAGGGACGTGTTGAAATCAACGGAATAGACTTACAAAAAGAGCCCGAACGGGCTAAGAGAGAGATTGGATTTCTTCCGCAAATCTTACCCTTGTATACTGATCTTACTGTTGATGAATATTTGCACTATTGTGCTGAGCTGCGCCTTATGAAGCCATCAGTTATCCATGCTGCTGTAGAAGAAGTTAAAGAGAAGTGTCAGATCAGCCATTTCAGTAACAGGCTGATCAAAAATCTTTCGGGAGGGTACAGGCAACGTGTAGGAATAGCGCAGTCTATTATTCATAAACCACAATTGGTGATCATGGACGAGCCAACTAATGGTTTAGACCCCAATCAATTGATTGAAGTGCGAAAACTCATTCAGGAAATTGGTAAAGAGAGAACCGTATTGCTTTCTTCTCACGTCATGAGTGAAATTCACTTGCTGTGCCGGGAGATTATTATGATTGAAGCAGGTCGCGTAGTCTTTTCTGATACGATTGATGCCTTTAACAATTATCTACGGCCCAATAGCTTGCTGGTCTATCTTGAAAATCCACCTGCAGAGGCCGAGCTTCGTGAGATTAAAGGCATAACCGGGGTAGAATATATGAGTGAGCGAAAACTGCGGATCTTTTTTGATAACGGACAGAATGTTGAAGAGCGTATCGTAGAGCGTAGTGTACACAATGGATGGAGATTAAAAGAGATTAGTCTGGAGAAAGGTGTATTAGAGGATGTGTTTAAGCAACTGTCCACGCAAATCCTACAGAATTAATGTTGATTAATAACCTATATCACCATAAACCTAAACCATTAAATAAACTAAATGAAACTTATCTATAAAATTGCACTGAATGAAATCAGGAACCTCTTCTTTTCGCCGGTAGCCTGGTTCCTTGGAGTTGCCTTTTTGTTGCAGTGTGCCTATTTTTACACCAATCAGCTGGCTCAAATGGCCGGTTATCAGGATATTGCTATAAGTGATAATCCGCACTTTGAGGGATTTGGTACATCGCTTACCAATATCATCCTCTTAAAAGGCGGACTGTTTTCAAGTGTAGTGAGCAATTTATATCTTTTTGTTCCTTTATTGACCATGAGCCTGATCAACCGGGAAATCAATAGTGGTACCATTAAATTACTCTATTCTTCACCAATTAAGCCCTATCATATTGTGTTAGGGAAATACCTGGCCATTGTACTTTATAATTTAATGTTGTTGGGAATCGTGGCAATATTTTTAATTAGCAGTGTGTTTTCAATTGTTCACATGGATGCTGGTTTGATCTTTTCTTCCATGCTCGCACTTTTTCTTCTCATATGCTGTTATACCGCACTTGGTCTTTTTATGAGTAGTCTGAGTACCTATCCGATTGTGTCGGCAATATCTACTTTTCTAATCATTTTTTTACTAACAGTGATTGGTACGATTGGACAACAATATGATTTTGTACGGGATTTGACTTATTTTCTATCCGCCAATGGCCGTACTGATAAAATGATTGCAGGTCTCATTACTTCGGGTGATGTCATTTACTATCTTTTAATCATCGGTATGTTCTTGTCTTTCACTTTATTTCGGGTGAAAGGTGCAATGGAATCAAAGCCCTGGCTAACTAAAGCATTGCAATATGTGTCGGTTTTTGTTGGGGTACTGGCTATAGGATATATTACATCCAGACCCGCCTTTATGGGCTACTGGGATGTTACCCGTAATGAAGTCAATACCATACACCCCAATAGTCAGAAAGTGATCAAAGATTTTGAAAAAGGAGAACCTCTGGAGGTTACGCTTTATGTCAATTTATTGGGCGGTGGTTTAGATCAGGGCGGCTTGCCTGAGAACCGGAAAAATTATGAGATTTCCTTTTGGGAAAGATACGTTCGTTTTAAACCGGAGATCAAATTAAAGTATGTCAATTACTACGATATAGCAGACAACGATAGCATGTTCTTTAAAATGTACCCGAAGAAAACCATTAAAGAAGTTGCAGAAACGACAGCTAAATTAAAAAAGGTTAACCTTTCTAATTATGAAAGCCCCAAGCAAATCCGCAAGGAAATTGATTTACGGCCAGAAGGTTTACGGGTAGTAATGCAACTCAAATACAAAGGACGGTCGACCTTTCTGCGGACTTATGATGATCCTGATTTCTGGCCAAACGAAATGAACGTTTCTGCTGCTTTCAAGCGGCTTCAGCAGCCCACCAGACCAAAGTTTATTTTTACCACCGGTAACCTGGAGAGGAGTGTGTATAAAACAGGTGAGCGCGAATATCACTACCAGTTGAACGATATTTCCAACCGTTTTTCAATGACAAATCTTGGCTTTGACACAGACAGTATAAATTTAGATCAACAGGAGATTCCCAAAGGAATTGCTGCATTGGTGATTGCAGATCCTAAAACCGATCTGAGTACCGTAAAACAAGATAAAATAAAACGTTATATCGAAGAAGGCGGTAATGCCTTAATTTTAGGTGAACCTGGAAAACAAGGCATGCTGAATCCTGTGCTTACAGGGCTGGGTCTGCAACTGAATGCTGGAACCCTGATCGAATTAACGGCTAATGAAACACCTGAGATGGTGAAACCGCAATTGACAAAGGAGGGGTTAGGCCTGTCAGATCAATTTATAATGCAAAGAGCAGACGTGGCACGGGGTAAGAAAATGCCTGAGCTGGATATCCTTATGCCTGGTGTTTCTGAAGTTGCGGTGGTCAATTCTGGTACCGGATTTAAAGCTCAAGCTATCCTGAAAACGAATCCTTCCCGTAATGCCTTTAATAAAATCGGTAAGGTTGTGGTTGATTCTGTTCCTCCGGTATATAATCCTTCTGGAGGAGATACGAAACAAAAAAGCTATTCGACGCTATTGAGCCTGACAAGGGAGATCAAACAAAAAGAACAGCGGGTTGCGGTATCCGGGGATGCAGATTTTATGTCCAAACTGAGAAGAGGTGGAGGTTTATTTTCAGTAGCTCTTTTTAGCTGGTTAGATCACAATCGTCTGCCCGTTTATATTGTTCCTAAAATGGCTACGGACGTACTGTTGACGATTTCTCTAAGGACAGCAGGAATGATTAAAATTGTGTTTGTCTGGATTCTTCCATGCGTAATAGCTTGCGTGGGTGCCATTCTATTGCTTCGCCGTAAACGTAAATAACCTTGATATGAAACTTGAAACAGACGCGCAGACCCTGGAAGATCTTCGGATTTTTGGCAAGAGGGAACAGACAGGGATATTTGATCTGTATAATGATACCCATACCCGGGGTGGGGAGAAATTGTTAAGGGAAATGTTCAGGAATCCATTATCAGATATGGAATCCATTGGCTACCGTCGTAATATTTTTGCTTATTTTTCAGCGCATAAACTGGAATTTCCTTTTGAAGGTTCTCTATTGGATATGGCCGAAAAATATACGGCAAGCACCAAAGATGCCGGAGCTTCGCGGCAACAAATATTAAATGATAAAGATATTGAAAACGGAGTGGTCTCTATCATTCAGCTTACGCAGAAACTTAAAGTGTTTATCGATATCGACGTTGTTAAGGCATCAGTCCCTTTTGCCGGAGAAAGAGATGCCATAATCGAAATTCTGGAATCGGATGTCTTACAGCCTGTTTTGCGGGATAAGAACAGTGGTAAGGTATCCTATTCTGCAATAACGGCTTTTGATGCACTTTTTAGAAGTAAAGGACAAATAAAGATTGAGGGATTGCTCCATCTGATTTACCTATTGGATGTGTACTTGAGTATTGCCCGTGTAGCGCTGAAATATGGATTTACTTATCCCAAAGCGCATGAAAAAGGCAACCGTATTTTGCGTGTGGAGGGATTATTCCACCCGGAACTGAAAAAGCCGGTAGCCAATGATATGGTGATGGAAGGTCATTCTAGCCTGGTTTTTCTAACGGGGGCAAATATGGCGGGAAAAAGTACATTTTTAAGATCGATAGGTACAGCGACCTTTCTTGCTCATATGGGATTTCCTGTTGCCGCCCGGGCTATGGATTTTTCCATAATGGATGGATTGTATACCACCATTAATTTACCTGACGATCTGGGCATGGGGGCCAGTCATTTCTATGCGGAGGTATTGCGCGTAAAGAAGATAGCTACCGAGCTTCATAAAGGAAAAAAGCTGTTTGTCATTTTCGATGAATTGTTTCGTGGAACGAATGTTAAAGATGCGCATGAAGCAACGGTTGCTATTGCCATTGGCTTTGCCCGGAATTCGGAAAGCCGTTTTATCATTTCATCCCATATTGTAGAGGCCGCAGAGCAATTGGGGGTAGAACCTGGAATAGACTTTTTATTCCTGCCAACACGGATGAATGGTACTGCGCCAGAATATACTTATACATTGGAGCGTGGGGTTACAGATGATCGGCATGGTATGTTAATTATACGCAGCGAAGGAATTCTGGACATATTGAAGAATGGAAAAAAGGGAAGGATTTACTGTAATGAAACCCTATAAATATTGGAAGAAATGAGCAAATTTAAGATAGACAGGCAAACTTTAGATGAGTTGAATTTGCTTGGGAAATTCAGAGCGGGTTCGGTATATCACCTATTCAATCAGGTTAGAACGCGGGGAGGGGAACAGTTGCTGGATGAAATGTTCAATAATCCTTTATCCAGTACTGTGCTGATCAATGAAAGGAGTGAAACGTTTAGGTGTTTTCAAGAACATGATTTCAGGTTTGATTACGATGTTCAGGTGATTTCTGTTTTCAGGGAATATCTGGATACCAAAACTTACAACCATAAAATACGCGTTTATTTCAGTCTGCTTTCCAGGAGTGTACTGGCTCGGTTAACCCGGGATGAACGATATAAAAAGAGTATTCAGGGTTTTCAGGCGATCATTCAGGTTTTAAAGAAAACTGCCGCGCTTATGCCCTTGTTGTCCTGGGCCCCTGAACCTTTCCGATCGCGGGTACAGGAAATACAGGCGCTGCTCGAAAGGCCTGAAATAGACCAGCTCCTGCAAATGGATATTTATTCGGAAATTGCTTTAGGTCGGCTCGTGTTTTATGAACATTTGCTTAAAGGGAGGTTACTAGCGGATATGGGAAATGTTTTGTCGTTCATCTACGAATTGGACGTTTATCAGGCGGTGGGCATGGTTGCAAGAGCAAAAGGCTTAAGGTATGCTACTGCACTAGAGCCTGAAAAGAATATTTTTCGGTGTCAGAATCTGCGCCATCCTTGTATTGAAAAGGCCATTGGAAATGATTTATTATTAGAGGAAGATAGTAATGTCTTGTTCCTGACGGGTGCGAATATGGCTGGAAAATCTACCTGGATGAAATCTCTTGGTATTGGAATTTATCTGGCTCATATGGGATTCCCGGTAGCTGCGGATTCTTTTGAATTCTCTCTGAGGGAAGGGCTTTATTCGTCTATTAATGTGGCCGATAATATCAACCTTGGCTATAGTCATTTTTACGCGGAAGTGATTAGGGTAAAACAAGCGGCTGAGGCGGCGGCGAGCGGGGCAAGGTTGATGTTGATGTTCGACGAGCTTTTTAAAGGAACGAATGTAAAGGATGCTTTTGATGGTACATTAGCGGTAACTGAAGGTTTCGCTGAGTATACAAATTGTTTGTTTGTGGTTTCCACGCATATTATTGAAGTGGGTGAAGAGCTTAGGTCCTTTCCTAATATTCAGTTTCGGTATATGCCGACTATATTGGAAGGGGGCGTGCCGCGGTATACTTATAGGCTTAAGGAGGGTATAACTGAGGATAGACAGGGAATGATGATTATCCAAGGTGAAAAAATACTGGAACTTCTCGATCGATAAGAAATAAGGTGTGAAAATATGTTTTCTGATCTCTCTGGACCTTTCGCGAAGAGCTTCAGGCCCTGATGCTCGATCATGAAAACATATTTTCTTGGGTGCAGACCGGGTATGATGCAGACCGGTGAGGGTGCAGAGTGGATTAGATTGCTTTCAATATTCCTTTGATCCATATTTTGGCGAGTTCTTTTGATCCGTCCGCATTTGGATGCAGATAAAATGTACCCTTTTTGCCTTGTTCCGGTTTGTACAAAGTGATGTGGTTCTTTTCGAAAAAATTAAAGCCAGATTTATCTCCTGCAAATACTCTTTTGGGGCTTAACTGATTATACTTTTTAACCAGGTTATCTATTTTTGGGAGGTAGTTCTTTAATCGATTTAGGCCTTCTTCTAAATAAGAAGCGTTATTCTGGGTATTAGTACTATACCAAAGGGGATATTGAATTACAAATTTTGCTTTTGGAAATTGAGTTGATAAAACATCGATTATTTTGGAAAGATTTTGATCGTATTGCTCTGGAGAGATGGGTGATCCACTAGGCCCGGATATGGCGCTGTCATTAGTTCCCAGCATAATAGAAAAGATAAGTGTAGCAGAGGTATCTTTGTTTAGTGCATTTGCAGCTTCCATAACCTTCGGGAAATCTTTATTAGTGGTGGGTAAAAAGTCAAAGCTGGTATGTCCACTAAAGCCCAAATTGGCAATATTAACAGATGTAAATTGCTTCTTTGAGGTCAGGATTTGTTTAATTACAATTGAGGGGGCTTCTAGGGATGGCTGCGGTAATGCGCTTCCTTCAGTAATACTGTCACCTATAAAAATGATATTCAGTTTCGTTCTTTTTCCTGAAGAAAAAGAAGTTAGCAATACTACAGAAACGAGCATCAGCAATCCTTGAATAAGCTTGGCTAAAGGGAAATTCTTCATGAATCTTTTTTTGATGAAGGTAGGAGTTTGGTCTGGTTTTGCATTTACAAATTTTCAAATAGTTGTTTAAACCTTTGTGGAGCAGGAGATGGGGTAAAATATGTTTTCTGAGCTCTCAGAACCTTCCGCGAAGAGCTTCAGGTTCTGAGGTTCGCTCATAAAAACATATTTTATTGGGTGCAGACCGGATTGGGTGTAGAGTGGTGAGGGTGTAGAGTGGATTACTGAGTTAAGGGGCTATGATAGTGAAAAGGTAGACGGCGAATATTACGAGCAAGACAATGCCCTGCAGGATATTGGTGCGACCGGTGGCGAGTGAAAGCATAATGGTGAACTGTGCAAGCAGCAGCAATACCGTAGCTTTCATATCTATTCCGAGTGTGATGCTCATTCCGGTAACGATCGAAACAATGGCTACTGCGGGAATGGTTAAACCAATACTGGCTAATGCGGAACCCAAGGCAAGATTTAAACTTGTCTGTAGTCTGTTCTTTCTAACGGCGTGGTAGGCTGCAAGTCCTTCTGGAAGTAAAACCACGGCTGCAATGATTACGCCTACCAGCGATTTAGGTGCTCCGAAGCTGATTACTGCATTTTCTATATCGGGTGCAATGGCTTTGGCTAGTAACACAACGATACCTAAGCATACAAGGAGTAGAAATGCACTAAGCAGGGATACTTTAGTGGTTGGGGGATCTGCATGTACTTCTTCGTTCCCGTCTGCATCGGGTGGTAAAAAGAAATCCCTGTGCCTGATGGTTTGTACCAGCACAAAGGCTCCATATAAAACAAGGCATATAATGGCTACAAAGAAAAGTTGTGTGAAGGAGTATTCCGGGCCTGCTTTACTGGTTGTGTAGTTTGGAAGAATAAGCGTGAGTACCAGGATGGCGGTCAAAGTAATCAGTGCTGCACTTACTCCAGATAAATTGAAGATTTGCTCTTTGAACTTTGCACCTCCAACCAGCAGGCAAAGGCCGATAATACCGGTTAAGATGATCATCACTGCCGCAAGTACGGTATCTCGTGCAAGAGTGGCCGTATCCGGCCCGCCGGCTAGCATTAAAGAAACAATCAGTGCCACTTCTATAATTGTAATGGCTAATGCGAGTAATAAGGTGCCAAATGGTTCACCAACGCGGTGGGCGACAACTTCTGCGTGGTGTACTGCGGCTAATACGGCAGCGATGAGTACGGCAGCGAGGAAGAAAATGTACATTCCACCTAGATTTAAAGTGGATGCGAAGTAAGCAAGCCAGGCAATTAGGGGAGAAATAATGGTCCATAAAGGAAGTGGGAGCTTTTTGATCATACTGAAACAACACAATTATTGTGCTAGAAAATATGTTTTCTGAGCTCTCTGAACCTTCCGCGAATAGCTTCAGGTTCTGAGGTTCGCTCATGAAAACATATTTTCTTGGGTGCAGACCGATTTGGTGCGGATAGGGTTTGTTTGCAGATTGGATTTGATGCAGACCGATTTGGTGTGGATGGGGTTTGTTTGCAGATTGGATTGGGTGCAGAAATGTAAAATCGTTGGTTTGCTTTCTCTTGTTTTTGGTAACTATAATTTAACTGAAATTTGTTTTGTTGGTAATAAACAAAGTTTAGTTTTGCTAAACAGATAAATAATTATAATTTTAATCCGTAACCAAATAGAATTTCTTTAGAGCATAGTATGTTTTTAGCCGATAATGCCGTCTCACGAGATTGCTTGAATTAAAATGATTTTTAAATGTCTAGCTTTTAGTTTTAATGAAAAATTGTGATCAATTCTCTGACGCTGATTTAATTATCCAACTTAAACTGGGGAATGAGAATGCATTTACTGAAATCTATAACCGGTATTGGGAAATTTTATTGAATGCGGCTTATCAGCGTCTGCGTTCGAGAGAAGATGCGGAGGAGGTTGTTCAGGAGGTACTTGTTAATCTTTATTTTCGTCGTAAAGAAATAGATCCAAAATCTACTCTGGAGGCTTACCTTAAAACGGCACTTAAGTTTAAAGTGATTGATACTTATCGTTTGCAGCAGCTGCACTATAAGCATATAGATCATTTGATTGCGGAAACAAAGCTTTCTCCTGTAACTCCAGATGATCAGTTAGAAATTAAAGAATTTAAAACACTTATACTATCCAGATGCGAAAAGTTGCCTGAAAAATGCAGGGAAGTATTTATGATGTTCCGATTTGAAGAATTATCTCATCAGGAAATTGCTGAACGCTCTGCAATTTCGATTAGTACAGTAAAAAAACATCTTCACAAAGCGATGGTCTTGCTGAGAGAAGAGTTTAAGGGCAATACAATTAAATTATTGATTGCCTGCCTGCTCTT
This sequence comes from Pedobacter sp. HMWF019, assembly GCF_003061025.1. GTDB lineage: Bacteria > Bacteroidota > Bacteroidia > Sphingobacteriales > Sphingobacteriaceae > Pedobacter. The sequence goes on from NZ_QAIL01000318.1 coordinate 28,514, forward strand.
TTTGCCTCAATAAACTTTTTAAAATGTTTCTTGCTAATAATCAATTGGTTATTGTTTTTTTTGATTTTATTTTATGATAGAGTAGAACCTTTTGGTTTTTGTTTCGAATACAATATATGAGCGATAACCAAAGAGAATTTGAGAAGCACCTGCTGGAGATCATGACCAAGTTTAAAAATGGACAAGCCACAGATGCCGAAATTGAAGAGATTAATCTTTGGTATGAGAATCAGGCTTCTAATGAGGGGTATACGGATGGGATGTCATCTACTAAACGTGCAGAAACCAAACAGAAAATATTATTCAGGATTTATGATCGTGTACATCATACTGCAGCCCCGGTTGCTAAGATTGACGTATATAAAAAAATAAAAATATTTACCCTTGCAGCTTCAATATTTATAGCCATTGGTGTAGGGCTTTATTTTCAGTTTGCTGAGCAAAAGAAATATCTCAACGATACTACTGCTGTTCATGATGTTGCCCCTGGAAATAATAAAGCCGTATTAATACTGGCCAATGGCAAAAAAATTAGTTTAGAGGATTTAAGCGAAGGCCAGATTGCCAGCCAGGCTGGCATCCGGATTTCTAAAAAAGCCAATGGTCAATTGGTTTATGAGGCTACTGAAAGTACAGAATCTACAGCGTTCAAACCCGAATTTAATACCATTGAAGTACCACTGGGTGGACAGTGGCAAGTTATTCTTCCAGACCATTCCAAGGTATGGTTAAATGCTTTATCTCGGATTACTTATCCGTTACATTTTACTGGTAAGGAAAGAAATGTGAAAATTTCTGGAGAAGCCTATTTTGAGGTGGCGCACAATGCTCAGATGCCATTTAAAGTACAGGCTGGTCATCAGATTGTTGAGGTGCTGGGGACACATTTCAATATTATGGCTTACGCCGATGAAAAACTCATCAGAACCACATTGATAGAAGGTTCGGTAAAAGTTTCGCAAGGTAAAGCAACAAAGCTGCTGGTTCCCGGCGAACAGGCACAAGTAGGCAAAGAGGGAATTACGGTTACAAATGAGGTAGATGTGGAAGATGTTGTGGCCTGGAAAAACGGTTATTTCAAATTTGATGAGAACCTGGAAGCCATTATGGCAAAAGTGGCCAAGTGGTATAATGTAGAAGTGGTTTATCAGTTTAAACCCGATCCCAATAGTATATACGAGGGCAAAGTTTCACGTTCCAAAAATATTTCCTCCCTATTGAAAATCATAGAATTTAATGGCGATGTACATTTTAAAATAGAAGGAAGGAGGGTTATCGTGACTAAATAGCTATGGCAATCATGGTAGGCCAAAAAATGGTCAAAGGTGTTAGAGCACCTCTGACCGGATGTTGAGTTTACCCATTCCGATGAATCGGAATAAAAATTTAACGATGAATCAAACCGAAACCCAACATTCAAATTTATGAATTTAAACTTACATAACAGGTATGGAGAGAATCGCCATGCTTTTTACAAATTTCTGCTGGTGATGAAGATTACTACATTTTTTCTGATAATAGCCATAATGCAGGTAAGTGCGGGTACGTTCGCACAAAAGATAACCCTCAATAAAGTAAATGCGCCTTTGTCGTCAATTATTAATGACATCAGGGCACAGAGCAATTACGATTTCTTTTATAATAAGAAGGTCTTAAAAGAAGCTAAATCACTTAGCATTCATGTAAAGGATGCTACTCTTGAAGAGGTATTGAAAATTTGTCTCAAAGATCAATCTCTTGAATATCAGATCACGGATAAAACGGTGTTGATTAAAGAAAAGGAAAAGAAATTTGATTTATTTAATCCGTTTGGTCTGTTTTCTGAAAAAATATCAGGTAAAGTAGTGGACGAAAAAGGTTTGCCTGTGCCAGGGGCAAGTGTGCTTGAAAAAGGCATGAAGAATGTAACCCATACCGATGGAAATGGGGAGTTTGTGATTCATGTAAAAGATCATGCTGCTATTTTGGTGATTTCTTTTGTAGGCTTTCAGAACAAAGAAATAGACGCAGGAGATGTTAAGGGTGGCCCTATTACGCTTATTGTTTCTCAGGAAAGCTTAAACGAAGTAGTGGTTACCGCTTACGGTAAAGTTAAAAAAAGTAGTCTCACCGATGCTGTGGCAACAATTAGTGGAGAGAACCTTGAAAACAGACCAATCCGAACCGTTACAGATGGATTGATCGGACTGGCACCTGGACTAAATATCAGAATGTCAAGTGGTGCGCCTGAAATTAACCCATCAATCAATATCCGTGGTTTTACGTCTATCAACAGTAGTGCCGCGCCGCTCATATTGGTTGATGGAGTAGAAAGGCCTATTCAGGATGTTAATCCCAATGATGTGGAAAGTGTTTCCTTATTAAAGGATGGCGCATCAACAGCGATTTACGGTTCACGTGCACCATATGGGGTAATTCTCATTACAACTAAAAGCGGGAAATCAGGTAAAGCATCGATCAGCTATTCTGCAAACACAAAAATTGGTGTTATGGTACTTGCGCCTACCCAGCCAAATTCTCCGGATTGGGCACGCTATATCAATATCGCTCAACGGAACGGACAACCAGATGGAACTGGAACAGATGGTGTAGATGCGATTACCATTGCCCGAATGCAGGCTTGGTTAAATAAAGACTGGAGCAATCCTGCTTTTGACGATCTGAGAACTCAATTTGGAGATAAGGCACAATCTTATATTGAAAACGGACAATTTCCAACCACCAATGCTGGCTTTAAGAACTGGACAAGAGAGCAGTCTTTTGCGACTACAAAGCTTTATGATACCTATTTGAACAAATACGATTTCAGTCAGCAGCATAACCTGAATTTTAGCGGCGGTAACGACAAGATTCGTTATTTTTCGAGCTTTGGTTATAACAATACAAAAGGTCTATTTAAAGGTGATTTTAATTACAACAGGCGTTACAATTTTCAAACCAAGTTAGACTATACCGCTACAGATTGGCTGAGTTTCAGAACGGATGTCAATTATGTAAGACAGGTTAATCAAGGTCCGAATTATCTGTCCGGAGGCGATACATATGCGAATTACAGCACCATTTTTGGCAGCATGATGCAGTACTTTGCCACGCCGCTTAAAGTACCTTCAGGCAATCAATATTCCTGGATATTGGGGGCTGCAGGTATCTTAGGCAACGGGGGATTGATCAATAATGGCAGAAATGAAATCGTACTGAACGGTGGAGCTACCTTAAAGCCTTTTAAAGATTTTGAAATCAATGCAGATTACTCGAGAAGACAAAGTTATACGGAGTATTCAAGGACAGATAAAATTGTTTATACGGAACTGCCTGACGGCACTAAGATCCAAAATAATCGTTCGGCAAATGTAAGCAGCATCACAAAAACAGATGGCGTGCAGGAGTACCAGATGGTAAAACTTAGTGCGCAATATAAGCACACGTTTGCAGAGAAGCATAATTTATTTGCTCAATTCGGAATGCAGTCTGAGGAAAATGACTATAGGTCTCTAACGGGCAGCAAAACAGATCTGTTTGCCCAGGATTTGATCCCTGCGCTTAGTGCTGCAGCCAACAATCCGCAGACGAGTGATAGATTATACTCCTGGAGTACTTTGGGTTATTATGGAGTTATTACCTATGATTATATGGAAAGATATATGATCAAGTTCGCCGGGCGAGGAGATGCGAGCTCACGCTTTGCACCGGAATCCCGCTGGAGTTTCTTCCCTTCGGTATCCGGTGCCTGGAATGCGGCAAAAGAAAATTTCTGGCCATTGAAAAACCTGATCTCAGAATTTAAACCCCGGGTTTCCTGGTCAACGTCTGGTGATTTAGCTTCCAATGGCGCTGACAACTATTACACTTACATATCTACGCTTGCCATGTCGGTGAATAAAAACCTGCTGTTAGGAGGAGGTTATTCTAATGTGACCACAACACCAGGTTTGGTCTCTTCAGATCTGACCTGGGCAAAACCCACTGTTCTGAATATAGGGATAGATGTTTCTGCGTTTAAGAGAAGGTTGAACCTGTCTTATGAATGGTACCAACGTACGGTAAAGGATCAGGTTGGTCCTGTTGATCCACTTCCACAGGTTTTGGGAACTACAGCGCCGCCGAGAAACAATTCTGTTTCTGAAACACGGGGATGGGAACTTTCCATCGGCTGGAATGACCAGGTTCAGGTGGCGCAGAAACCACTGAATTATTCCTTGAAATTTAACATGAGCGATTATATTGGATACGTTACGGAGTATTCTTCGAACAAATTGGGTGTAACCAGCGGCGTTTGGACACCAGGAGAACAATTTGGGCAAAACTATGTGTATGATGTAGCAAGAATCGCTCAAAATACGGCTGATCTTAAGAAAGGAACATTACCATCAGGATATAATTATCCAGGGTATATCATGTATAAGGATCTCAATGGTGACGGTTATATCAATTCAGGAACCGGTGGTTTTTGGTATAGCAGAGGTGACCTGGATAAGGACGGATATAGTTATCCCCGCAAGTCTTATTCTATCATGCCATCGGTTTCCTGGAACAACTTCTCTTTCTCAGCAGTGCTGGAAGGTGTGTTGCAATGGCGTGTTTATAACAGTACAGAGTGGGTGTGGGGAACCAAAGCCGGCAGCGACCTTGCGTATTTTTACACGCCAGCATTTGAAGAAAGTACTAAACTGGGCTATTGGAGTCCAGATAATACCAATGCTTTTTTTCCTGCTTTTAATACAGGACGTACATTGGCAACGGATAGATACATGTTAAATCTGGCTAACCTTAGGATCAGAAATGTTACGGTGGGTTATGACTTACCTCAATCGTGGTTAAAGAAAGTTAAAATTAAAAGAGCAAATGTATATTTAAGCGGAGAGAACTTAGGGTTTATCTATTCAAAATCTTTTATTAAATACGATCCGGAGCTATTAAGTAGCGGTGTTAACGGCTACCCTCCGTTGCGTTACTACTCACTTGGATTGAATATCAACTTATAAACTCATTGATCACTTTATACCATAATATAAACGAGATGAAAGCTTACATCAGTAAAACCAGTAAGGTTATATTCGCACTTTTTGTGTTGATGAACCTTACTGCTTGTAAAAAGGATTTTTTGGACAAAAACCCTCTAGATGCGGTAAACCCCGAGAATTTCTTTAAAAAGGCATCCGATCTTCAAATCTTTGCCAATGGATTCTATGGCCGTTTGGCCCCTCAGTACAATACACAAAATGGAACGGGTACAGTATCGGGCGGAAACAGTAATGTGGCCTTAGATGCCAACACGGATATGATGATTATACAGACAACTGTAACCAGTAGTTTGTACAGATGGAATACGGTTTCAGTTGCTGGCGCAACAAATGACAGTTGGTCTGGAGGCTATTCCAACATCAGATCAGATAACTATTTTCTGCACTATGCCAATATGAATGCAGAAAAAACAGATGCGGCCACCCATTACATTGGAGAAGGGTATTTCTTTAGGGCATGGGACTACTTCAGCATGTTGAAAACTTTCGGAGGTGTGCCCATCATGACCGAGGCGCTTGATGATAGTGACCTGTCAAAACTTTTAACACCCAGGGCATCAAGGTATGAGGTTGCTAAACAAATTATAGCAGATCTGGACCTGGCCATCGCAAAACTAAACTGGAAAGGCGAAGGTCAGGGTGCTATTGCTGGTAGGGTTAACAAAGAAGCTGCCCTCACTCTAAAAGCAAGAGTAGCACTTTACGAAGGCTCCTGGGAATATTACCATGGTAAAAAAGGCACCCCTTATGCAATGCCGGGTAAAGATGGTATGGAATTTCTGGCAATGATAGAACCCACGGTAGCGCAGCTTATCAGCAGGTATGGTACAAAAATATATACTGCTGCTGGCGACAAAACGATGGCCTATAATCAACTGTTTGCCCAAAAGAATGCATCAAATGTTGATGGTGTATTTCTTTACAAAGTGTACGATGCCTCTCTGCTGACACTCAGCAACAACTTCTTTTTCAAAATCCTTGATTCCGGTCCCTCAATCACCGATCACTTGATAGATGTCTATCTAAATAAAGACGGTACGCCTCAAGTATCTTCCGGGTCTTATGCCAATACGCTGAATCAGCTCAGCACTACTTTAGATCCGCGGTTCAGGCAAACGGTGTGGACCCCAGACAGAGGTCCGTTGAATCAATTGCCTGGACGTGGTGGTGACGGCGATCCATTTAGATATCCAATTATCGCCTCTCAGGCTCCTTATACGAGTATTGGCTTTACTTCAACGGGATACAGGAATTTTAAAGGGGCAGTTTTTGCACAAGAAGCTACCAAAGGGGAGACTGATGACGTGTTGATGCGGTATGAAGAAAGCTTGCTGTCGCTGGCAGAGGCTAAGGCCATATTGGGAACAATCAACCAGGCTGATGTTGACAAGACGGTAAATGTAATCAGGGCCCGTGTGGGGATGACACCTTTGAATATGAACGCTATTCCGGCCGGAACGTATCGGGAAGATCTTGGATTTGATCCTGGTTCAACACCTATATTGAACGAAGTAAGAAGAGAGAGAACCGTAGAATTTGCCCTGGAGGGCTTTCGTCTGGATGATTTGAAAAGATGGGCTGTGTATGAAAAAGTAATCAATGGCTATCAGCCAAAAGGCGCACTATTACAAGAATTTCTTGATTATTTCAATCGCTCAGCTAGTCAGGTTGTTCTGGATAATGGTTCTGACCCAACCTTATATAGCCAGATTAGAAAAGATGGTTATGTCAAGAACGAATTCAATCTGGTTACAGGCAATAACGTTGATAGGTTTGCGAATGGAAGAATAAACCCCTGGTTTAAAATAGCTGATTTCAAAGAAGGGGGCAGAGGCCTTTATATCGATCCGGGAAGAGACTATTTAAGTTTCGTTCCGTTACAGCAAATCAAGCTTTATCAAGCCAACAATGCGACGCTGAGCCAAAATCCCGGATGGAATTAATCCTATCAAATTTTATTCTTTAAATTATAAATCATGAAACATAAAAAGATATTATATGCTCTGACCTTATTTGTCCTGGTGGCATTCTCTTCTTGTATGAAACCCAGGGTAGAGTTGAATGATGGTGCTTGGGGTGATAACGCCTATATTACCGGTGCAAATTTATTTACTTTAGTAGAAGTCAAAAATCAACTGGGCTATAATGAACCTGTAACAGGCTATCAAGACGTTGGTGTAACCGTAAGTTCAAATGTTGTAGACAAAAGCAAGGCCTCTGTAACCATCGTAGCCGTAAAGGGAACAGATCTGACAAAGATCGGCATTCGGTTTACGCACTCGGCAAAGAAAATAGAACCTCTGAACGGTGCGCCCGTTGCAGGTGTTATCTCTGATTTCTCGAAAGGTTCGTTCGTGTATCGGGTATATTCTGCCGATGGTACCACAAGAGACTGGACGATTTATATTTCGGTAGCACCTTAAATAGATATGCCTAACAAAGAGGTGTTTACAACATGTGATCACCTCTTTGTTGTTATTTTATCTGTTTCCCCTCAATGGTTAATTTCATATTTTATAAATAATGAAGACATTCAATAGAAGAGAATTTATAAGCGGCATGCTTGCCACAGGTATTGTTTTACAAATTCCAGGTACGGTTATGGCCATGTTTGGCCCAAAAGCAAAGAGCATAAAAGCCGGCCTGATTACGGATTTGCACCAGGATGTGATTCATAATGGTTCTGAAAGATTACAGGTTTTTTTAACTCATATGAAAAAAAATAGACCTGATTTTATCATGCAAATGGGTGATTTTGCTTATCCCAATGATAAGAATAAAGCACTCATTGATGAATTCAATCAGGCGCATCCTGTTGCGCTCCATGTAATTGGTAATCACGATACGGATTCTGGACATACTAAGGAGCAATGTCTCCGTTACTGGAAGATGCCGGCTAGGTATTATACGAAAGAAATAAACGGCGTATGTTTTATCATTTTAGATGGGAACGATAAGGGGTCGCCCACTCATAAAGGAGGCTACCCATCTTATATTAATGATGAGCAAAAAATATGGTTACAACAGCAACTGAGGCAAATAGAAAAGCCTATTGTAATTGTTTGCCACCAGCCGCTTGCCGGTGCTCTTGCGGTGGATAATGCTGCGGAAATACAGGATATTCTAGGTGCAGCTTCAGATAAAATATTACTGGCCATTAATGGCCATACGCATATTGATTGCCAGTTGTTTATAAAGGGCATCAACTACGTTCACATTAATTCTGCCTCTTATTTTTGGGTTGGGGACAAATACAAACACAATAGTTATCCGGAGGAAGTTCATAAAGCTCATCCCTGGATATCCTACACATGTCCGTATCAAGATGCTTTGTTTACTACTTTAACTATTGACCCTTCATTGGGCATAATACATATTGAAGGCAAAAAAAGCAATTGGGTAGGGCAATCGCCTGAAAAGTTGAATTATGTTGATGCAACGGGAATATCTGCTGGTAAAGAAATTGTACCGTTTATAAGTAAGCGGAAGATTGTTGTGAGATCTTAAAATGTGTTTGTAAAAATATGTTTTTTGAGCTCTCTGAACCTTCCAGGTTCTGAGGTTCGCTCGTGAAAACATATTTTCTTGGGTGCAGACCGGGGTGGGTTCAGACAGGATGGAGTTCAGGAATAAGAAGCAGCTGATTTTTTTGTTTTGAATGCTTATATTCAGGGATTGAACTGTTATTATCAAAATAAAATTAAGATATGAAGAAATCATTGGTTGTTAAGACCTCCATCTATTTGTTTGCTTTGATATTTATTTGTGCTGTCAGCAAAGCACAAGAGAAACCAGCGATTATTCCAGAACCGGTATCGTTGGTTCAAGGTAAAGGTAGATTTGTAATTGATAATCAGACTTCTTTAATCATTCCGTCGGGTAATGCTGAGCTTGCTATGCTGGGTAGCCATGCTAATGAATGGTTCAGTGTGCTAACGGGCTTTAGTCTGCCTGTAAAGAACAAAACAACTGAAGCAGGATGCTCTATCAGGTTGTTGTTGAATCCGTCATTGAACAATCCTGGTAATGATGAAGGCTACGAGCTATCTATTACGGAACATGATGTAAAACTGCAGGCACGTAAAGCGGCTGGTTTATTTTATGGTTTACAAACGATACGGCAACTGCTTCAGCTTTCGGCTGAAAGTAAGGAGCAGTGTGGTAACTTGCCTGTTGTTGAAATTATTGATTATCCCCGTTTGAAATGGCGTGGACTGATGCTGGATGTAAGCCGGCATTTTTTCTCAAAAGACTTTGTGAAAAAATATATTGATGATATGGCGCGCTATAAATTCAATGTTTTTCACTGGCATTTAACGGATGACCAGGGATGGCGCATAGAAATAAAATCGTTTCACCGCTTAACTGAAGTGGGTGCCTGGAGAGTGCCAAGGACAGGACAGTGGTGGTCCTATACTCCACCTCAGAAAGATGAAAAGGCCTCTTATGGTGGGTATTATACGCAACAGGATATCAAAGAAGTTATTGCCTATGCTGCTGAAAGACATATCACGATTGTACCGGAAATTGATGTTCCTGGCCATTCGCTGGCAGCGATAGCGGCCTATCCGTATTTGTCTGCAACCGGATACAATTATGCTGTAAACCCAGGAAGTAAGTTCTATAATATTGATGACAATACTTTAAATCCGGCAGACGAGCGGGTGTATGCCTTTCTGGATAAAGTATTTACCGAGGTTGTGGCTTTGTTTCCGGGAGATTATGTCCACATCGGCGGCGATGAGTGTACCAAAAACTTCTGGCAACAATCGGCCGTAGTACAGGATTTTATGAAACAACAGGGGATAAAGACGGAACACGAACTGCAGAGTTATTTTATCAAAAGGGTAGAAAAAATCCTGAAAAAGAAGAAGAAAAAAATAATAGGATGGAATGAAATTCTGGAAGGTGGCCTGGCTCCTGAGGCAACAGTGATGAGCTGGCAGGGTATGCAAGGGGGGATAGAAGCAGCGAAACAAGGACATCAGGTTATTTTTACACCGAGTAGCAATACCTACCTGGATCTTTACCAGGGTGATCCATTATTGGAACCTAACACCTATGATATGTTGCGTTTAAAAACAGCATATCAATGGAACCCTGTTCCTGCCGGGATAGACAGTAGCTATGTTTTGGGAGGACAAGGAAATTTATGGTCAGAGTCTGTGCCTACCGGGCGACACGCCGAGTATATGACATGGCCGCGATCTCTGGCCTTATCTGAGGTTTTTTGGTCGCCATCGGGAAAACAAAACTGGGCTGATTTTCAGACAAAGTTAGCACCCCAGTTTAAGATTCTGGATGCTGCGCAAATCAATTATTCCAGGGCGGCATTTGATGTGCTTGCTACGACCAAACTTGATCAGGAAAAACAATTACTGGTTTCTCTTAGTACGGATGTTGATGGCCTGGATATTTACTATACTCTGGACAATACCAATCCTGATTCATCAAGTGCGCGTTATAATGGAACACCGATCGTTATCCCCAAAGGCATTTACCAAATAAGAGCACAATCATTTAAAGGAAATGCTGCTGTTGGAAAACTATTGATTGCTCCGTGTGGAGAATTGGAAAAACGGACCAGGTGATCTCTCATACTACCTATTTCGTATTGATCTCCGTCATATTAACCACAAAACCCGGATTTTCATTCACCTGATATTGAAAATCCAACCGTAGTTTTCCTGTTTTTTTAAAAGTATTGATGGATTTTAACAACGTCAGCGAACTATCATTCAGCCCTAATTTAAATTCTTTATAAATGGTGATCTCTGTAAGATAAGACAGTTCTTCATTTGTTTTCAAATCTACTTCTACTCCTGTTTTTTCAAATTCCCCATGATCAGAAGCTTTTACTTTATCCCTGATGTACTGCTTATCAAACTGTAGAAGCCTTTTTATTTGCTTTAGCGAATTAGCTGATTCTCGTTTGCATACCGAAACCTTAACCTTTTGGGGAATATAAATAACCTCCTCGCCCAACTGAGGCCCAAGGTTTAGCATAATACTGACATACGGCTCTTTAAAAAGTGCCAGATTCATCGTTTCACTCAATATAATGGCTATGTCTTTATCCTTTATTTGATAGGTTGTAGCATCTACCAATTCCATTCGTCTCACATACGGCATAAGCTCTAACTGTTCTAACAAGGTTAGTAGTTTATCGTAACTGTTCTGGTTAATCTCTAAAAGAGTAAATTGCACTTGAGAGGGCTCAAAGTTTAGCATTATAGGTAGCGCGAGTGCGGCAAAAGGCCCCGTCCCGGCATAAAGTACATGAACTGTTTGTAGACCCTGATGATGTAGGTCTCTAATGGCTTGATCAAGAGCTTTTACAAATCGTTGTGTCCTAAATATTTCCTTCACGCAATTTGATGCCCAAAATGGCCCTATAGCGTTTCCTTTGCTTGTTTGAATATGCTCACGATCACTCACACCAGACGGATCAATAGCGGTTGTCTGACACAAAAGATCATGGTATTTTAAGATGGATGGTGCTAATTTCTCATGGAAATCAGCCGCTATCAGAATATCTTGTGATATAGAGAGGAGATCTTTTTTATGCATTTTCGAGGTCATTAGTCTAGTTTTTAAGGAATTCGTCATCGCTGCGAACAAACCTATTTCACTTTTTACTAAGGTAGCAGTTTACCGATATTATTTTATATCCGTTTTCTTTTGAAAAAAAACATATTAAAGTAATTCCGCTAACATTACGTTCTACTCATTTAATAGTTGAAAATAGATTTTCTGGATTGGGTCAAATCATCTTATTGCGTATTTCTTTATATCTGGACCTGCCAACTGGCAATTGCTCGCCATTTCTGAGTTGAACAGAATATCTTCCACCAGCTTCTATGAGCAGTTTTTCTGCTTGTTGAAGGTGAACAATATACGAGCGATGGATGCGGATAAAGTCAGTGGCTGGCAGCAGCAGTTCAAGTGCGTCCAAGCTTTTATCATGTAATTCCTGCGTTCCGTTTTGCAAGTGCAATTCGCTGTATATACCTGCGCCTTTAATGTAATTCACCTTTATGGCCTCTATCATTTTGATTATGCCACCTTTTTTTACTGCTAAATATTTGAGTGGATTGTCTGGGAGATTGCTCTGGTTATTCAGGCGTCCGAAGGCCTGGAACAATCGGGACTCGTCGAAAGGCTTAGGTACAAAGTCCAGTACGCCGTAGGCAAATGCTGTGATTGCTTTATCGGTATAGGCTGAAACAATTATGGTATGGAAAGGCTTGGCAACCATTGCTTCCATGATTTCAAATCCGTTTTCGCCATTGAGGTTAAGGTCGAGCAGCAAAATATCAATCGGAGATTGTTCAATGTAAGTCAGGCCTTTGGCCAGCGTATCGCATACGTTTAGCGTAAGTTGTTGCTCAAAGTAAGCCTTTGTCATCCTGGCTAACCGTTTGGCGATTCGCGCCTCATCCTCAATGATTAATATCTTCATAAGTTAATACGGATAATGCTTTTCCAACCTTTTGTAAAAGATTCTGAACTAAAATTCCATTGATTTCCATAACTTTCTTTTAAACGGGCTTCAATGTAGCGAAAACCATTACCACCACAATGCTTACTTGTTATCCGGTTTTCGGCAAAGACTTCAAAAATATATTGCTTGTATTGGTTAGTTCTGGAAAATGAAAGCAGAAATTTTATACTACCATCCTCTAGTGGGATACTATGTGTAATGCCGTTTTCTAGGAGTGTATGAATGATTGCTGGCGGGATCAGTTCCTCCTCTTGTATGCCTGTATTTTCCCATACATAAGTGATTTCCTTGCGAAACTGCATGACCGACAGGTGGTGCCTGCACAGCGCGATTTCTTTATTGATGGGAATAAGAACGTCTTCGGCAATTTCATTCATAACATCAAATTCATGCGACAATTCCTGGATAAAAAGGACGCCCTGTGCGGGAGACTCCTCCACCCAATCGATCAGAGAGGTCAGCGTGTTGCGTAAAAAATGTGGCTGTATGTTCTTTTTTATTAATTCCAGTTGTAAACGGGAAGATAGCAGCAGTGAGGTCTGGTGAGCTTCTTCCAGTTGTTTGGCACCCTGGGTTTGCAGATAGAGAATGCAAAGCAGAATAAGTGTAAATGCAATGTATAGACCAAAGTCGTAAAACATGTATTGGTTGATGACCATGGAGGCTGAAAAACCCGCAAGCACCAGTATGCTGCCCCGTTGTTTTTTAATTATGGCATATAATAATATGAATACCGAGGCGATCCACAATGTTAGGCTATATAAACGGGCAGTGAGGTCATAGTGTTCATATTCAGTTGTATAAATTAACAGCAAAGAGAGCGTTAAAGCACCGATGAACAGTAGTTTGTGCGGAAAATTAAAGTGGATGGTAAAATACAAAGGGATCAGAACAGCGATGGCAAAGGTTAACCAGCCTACTATAATTAAGCGGGTATAGTACTGTGTATAGGGAATATCGATATAATATTTGAGGTATTCCATAGCCAGAAGGGCGAAGAATAAAAAGCAGATCACTGCAAATAACAATGTGGTTTGTTGTTTGTGTTTGCTGTTGTAGTATAAAAAAGTGTAATAGATTGCTGCGATGAGAAAGGCTCCCGCCATTAGATTGACCAGGGACAGTTCTATGAGCGGCTGGCGAAGCATCTTGAGATAACTTTCTGGTTTTGCCGTCACGTTTCGTTCACTTTCTATCAGGTGTTTTTGGGTACCTTTGATTAGGACATCATGTTTGCCGGGTTTGGAAAGTTTGTCGGGAATTTGGTAATAACTTGTTTCGGTGCCGGGCACTTCTGGTTGCCCTGGAGCAGAGGGGATGCCATTCTGTCCGATCCTGACCCCGTCCCAATATACAACGAATGCACCAAAGCTATGTACCTGTAAACCTAAAGGTGTGTTGATTTTTTTTTCCAGCAGGATGATCTCCACGCGGGCAGTCAAAGTTGTGTCCGGCCTGCTGATAACAGCGTCTGAAGCCTCGTACCGGATATCACGTTGACAGGATGTGAGGGTAACGAGCAGTAAAATGATCCACCATTTTTGCATGTCTAAAGATAGAAAATGTTGCTCTGCTTTATAGTGCAATCGAAAAGCTCATGGTGCTGTTTGCATGTTTTTTTTGGTGAGTTTTGATGGTACTTAATAGTCTTGCAGTATGAAAACCATACTGACCCTTTTTTTTCTATTCTGTATGATCACTACCAAGGCCCAGACCCTGAGCGGAGCTTTAGCTGATCACAACACCCACCATGCGGTAGCATACGCTACAGTTAGCCTCCTTGATCCGGCAGGACAGATTATTTCCAGCACCATGACAGATGAAGAGGGCAAATTTGTCCTGAAACTCTCGAAAGCCGGGAGTTTTACGCTCAATTGCGGCTTTATAGGTTATCAGGTACTGGTCCGATCTATAAAGGTTAATGATGGCCAAAATGAATTGGGTATCCTGTCGCTTATTCCGGATGCGCGTCTGTTGAGTGAAGTAACTGTATCTGGCCGGCAAGCTGCCTTGCACCTGCAATCTGATAAAAAGGTATTTGAGGTTGGAAAGGATGTGCTTTCGCAGAATGGTTCGGTCAGCGATGCGTTGAACGGTATTCCATCTGTGGCTGTCAGCCCGCAGGGTGAAGTAAGTTTACGTGGTCATACGGGGGTCACCGTATTGGTTAACGGCCGGAGGTCTGGTTTAACACAGGGAAATGCGCTGGAACAATTGCAAGCTGATCAGGTTGAACGTATTGAAGTGATTACAAGCCCTTCAGCACGTTATGATGCGTCGGGTAGTGCGGGTATTATTAATATCGTTTTGAAGAAAAATAAAAAATCGGGTTTTAACGGGCAATTAAAAGTTGTGGGTGGTGTACCTAACGATACCCGCATCAATCCCAGTCTGAACTATAAATCAGACAAGTTAAGTTTCTTTTCTACCCTGGGGATGCGTAAATCTGATTATAAAGGGATCTATACTACAGACCAACTGACTGGAGACAATAGCATGCAGATGCGGCAGAACGAAAACCGCCATGATGATGGAAAATTGCTTTATCTGGGGGCGGATTATTTTATCAGTGACAAGCGAACCATGACGGCTGCTTATCTTTGGAACGGGACGCATGATCATGATAAAACTGAACTGAATTATGATTACCGCAATGAGACAACGGATAGTATTTTGCGCCGGAACGGCGAATCATGGGAGCAGCGGAACTACCACCAGCTGGAATATAATTATACACAGTTGTTTTCCCAATCAAAAAAGAAATGGACGGTTGATATGCAGTACGATTGGTGGGACAGCAACAAGGACTGGCTGCTTGCTACCCGGAAAATTTATCCCAAGGCAGCCGATTATCCAAACCTGCGGACAAATGCCGGTAATGCCAGCCGCGACTTGCTGTTACAGTCAGATTGGGCGCAACCAATAGGAAAGGAAAACTTGCTGGAGCTGGGTATTAAAACTGAGAACAGGCATGTTAGGTATGATTTTTTTGCAGAAAAACAGACGGGCGATGTTTATGGTGTCTACAAAGGACTCAATAACGGGTTGGAATATAGTGAGCGTATACAGGGTGGCTACGCACAATTGGGGGGTAAACTGGCTAAGCTCAGTTATCTTGGCGGACTGCGTATGGAAATTACAGGTGTCAATGTATCTGGCCGCGATGAAATATACACCAACCGAAAGAATTATACGCGTCTGTTCCCAACACTTCATTTGGACTATAATCTTAACTCCACTTCAATTTTGCAAGCACATTATAGCCGCAGGATCAACCGCCCCTCGCTTTATCAGCTATCACCCTATATGGAATTGACGGACTTGAATGCACAAAATACTGGTAATCCAAATCTAAATCCTTCTTATTCGGATGTTTATGAGTTAGGGTTTCTTTATCGGAGCAATACGCTAACCATTAATCCCTCTCTGTATGCTCAGGTTTCGGATGCATCGATAACGGATTATACTTTCCGTAATGCAGAGGAAATGTTTATTACGCTTCCTGTTAATATAGCTAGAGAAGTCCGTCAAGGTTTCGAACTGAATGTAATGTTTGCTCCTTTAAATGTACTGCAGTTCAATGCCGACCTCAATGTATATCATTTTCGGCAATCAGGTGTTTATAAGGATTTTGACTTTGGTTTTTCTGGCGGGTCTTCTTCAGGGCGGCTCAATGCACAATGGAAATTGGGAAAATTTATGAGTGTTCAGGGGCGTTATTATTTCAATGGATCGTTAAACACAGCCCAGAGCCATACTCGTACGATGCAATGGGCAGATTTTGGTATCAGTAAAATTCTGTTTTCCGACAAACTCTCTTTGGTAGCAGATGTTACCAATGTGTTTGATTCGCGTCGTTATCACAGTACTATTGTTGGACCAGATTATGTTTTGTCTACTATGAACCGATTTAATGGTGCCCGTTACCGCTTAAGTGTAGCTTATAAATTCAAAGGGAATGCGATAGTACGTGAAGCTAAAACTGGTAATCGAAATTGATTCCGAATCAATGGTAATTTCTCGCTGAACTTTACAGGTTCTGAGGCTTGATCATGAAAACATATTTTTTTATTGTAATATATACTAAACTTTTGTTTAGTATTACTGTGTAATTGAATTGTTGAATAACCACAGTAAACACACACATGAAACGATTATTAATTTTATTTTTTTGCCTGGCCTTTTGGGGGATTGGTAAGGCACAGTACAAGGGCAAGGTCTTCCTTGATCAAAACAAGAATAAGCTTCTTGATGCGGGGGAAAAGGGGCTTCCGGGTGTTGCCGTATCTGATGGGCAACACGTACTCCGAACGGATAACGATGGAGGTTTCAATTTGCCGGGACATTCAAAGAACCGTTTTATATTTATTACAGTTCCAGCGGGGTATATGCTTTCTGATAAGCATTATATCAAAATAAATGGAACCGACGTGGCCTACAATTTTGGTTTGCTGGAGGATGCGACAAGTACTGGTTCGTCGGTTAAAATGCTGCAAATAACTGATACGGAAACTGATAAGTATAACGACTGGATTGTTAATGTAAAGAATTATGCCAAGAAGCAGGGCATAAGTTTTATTGTGCATACTGGTGATATATGCTATGAAAAAGGGCTGAATTTTCACGCAAGCCAGGTTACCTCTGAGGCACTTGGGAAACAGATCTTTTATTGCATAGGTAATCATGATTTGGTTAAGGGGGCCTATGGTGAGGAACTGTTTGAGCGTCTGTTTGGACCTGTATATTATTCTTTTGATGCTGGTCCGGCACATTTTATTGTAACGCCAATGCGGTCTGGCGATTTTCAGCCTTCCTATACTGTTGATGAGTTGATTAGTTGGATGCGCAATGATCTTGCTGCTGTTGATAAGGGAAAACCTGTCATTATTTTTAACCACGATTTGCTTACTTATGGCGATCAATTCATTTTAAAAGGTAAAAATGACTCCATTAATTTGAATGAAAATAATTTAAAAGCGTGGGTATATGGCCACTGGCACAATAATTTTGTAAGACAGAGTGAAAAAACAGGAATCAAGTATATTTCTACCGCACCGCCTGATAAAGGTGGAATAGACAATTCTGCAGGGCAATTTCTTTCTATCGAAATTGATAAAAATGGAGTGAAAGAAGTTCAGCCGCATTATACCTATTTGCATAAACATCTTGTGGTCAACACGCCATCAGGATCTGATATGGTGAAAATTGAAAATGGCGCTTTGATGGTAAATGCCAGTGTTTACGATAGTGAGACTACGGTAAAAAGTGTTAAAAGTATAATTTATGATGTGAGGGGCTATAAGGTAGCTGAAGCCAGTCTGACTGCAAATACAGACTGGAATTGGGAAGGCAGGATACCGGCAGTTTCATTGGCGAAAGGGAAACCCTTGACTGTTCAGACCGAGGTGTCTTTTGCAGATGGGGAGGTGCATATCCAAAAACAAACTTTTACGATTGGTAATCAAGCAGCTGGTTCGTCTTTAAAATGGGTGCGCAATATAAAGGGGAATATATGGAAAGCGGCACCTTTATCTGCCGAAGGGAAATTATTTTTGGCCACCATTGATGATGGCAATAATATGAATTGTGGCGTTACGGCCATAAATCCATTAACTGGTGCTGTTTTATGGCATTACAAAACACAAAATTCTGTAAAACATGAGCTTTCTTATGATAGTGGTTTGATTTTATGTACGGATATGGAAGGTTTTACTTATGCGCTTAAGGCTTCGTCTGGACAGGTGGTTTGGAAGAGGAACCTGGGTATGAAGAATCTTCCAGGCTATATATCTGGTGGTGTTGCAGAGAAGGGTATTTATTATACTGGCTTTGGTCCTTATTTTCAGGCATTGGAGGTGAAGACAGGTAAGATGCTTTGGACCAATAAAGACTGGAGCGGGGGAGAAGGAACTCCTGCAAAGATGACGCTTGCGGGTGATGTTCTTGTGACGGGAAGTAACTGGCAAAGTTTATTTGGGCATGATAAAAATACGGGAAAGCTGTTGTGGAAAAGAAGCGATGATGGCTTGCGTTTTAGAAGCAGTACGGCGAAGTATGTAAACGGCAATATTTATGTGACGGGGATCAATGCCATATTTGTAATTGACCCTTTAAGTGGTAAAACGCTGCAAAAGATTGAGGCACCTTATGAATTTAAAGTTATGGCAAGCCCGCTTGTGACGGATGAGCATATCATTATGGCTACTGCCAAAAATGGTGTGGTTGCTTATGATCTGAAGACTTTAAAAGAGGTGTGGAACAGGCCGGCTGGCAATGCGCTGGTTTATTCTGCCCCATATACCGGGCCGGAATCTGCAACGGTTGAGGGTTCGGTGCTGAAGTACAAAGATAAATTACTTTTTGGTGCTTCTGATGGTTTCTTTTATGTTTTAAATGAGAAAACCGGAGGTATTTTGCAGAAGATGAATCTAGGTTCGCCTGTTTTTGCTGATGTTTCGGTATCGAATGATACTGCGTTTGTAGCAGATTTTGCTGGAAATGTATTTGCTGTTGCTTTGAAATAATAAACATATAATATTATGATGAGGAAACCATCATAAGCAAACACTCAAGCACAGCAATGAATAGGCTCATGATAGCTTCATAACTTTTAAAAATCAAATTATATACTAATGAAAAAAATTGTTTCTTTTCTCCTGGTACTGGTGATGGTACAGATGGCTTTTGCTCAAAAAGGCAAAAAGCAGATGAATGTTATTATTGTATCTATTGATGGGCTTCGCTGGAAAGAAATATTTCAGGGGGCGGAAAAACAGTTAATGACTAATAAGAAATATATTTCTCAGGACTCGTCGGATATTTTTAAAAAATACTGGTCAGAAAATCAATTGGAAAGACGAGCCAAATTGATGCCTTTTGTTTGGGGTAATTTGTCTAAGGGCGGGCAGCTGTATGGAAACAGGGAGCTGGGCAATAATGTTAATGTTAAAAATACCTATTGGTTTTCGTATCCTGGCCGCAGTGAAAACTTAACTGGTTATCCTGATCCAAAGGTAAATTCAAATAATTATCCGGATAATCCAAATAAGAATATCCTGGAGTTTATTGATCAGCAAAAAGGTTATAAAGGAAAAGTGGTTGCTTTTGCGTCATGGGATGCTGTGGCCAGGATCATCAACCGGAACAGAAATGGCCTAATGGTTAATAATCCTTTTGAAGACGTTAAAGGGGAAGGGCTTACCGAAAGTCAAAGGATGGCCAATGAGATTCAGCATTACGCGCCTAAAATCTGGGGTGATGGTGAGCGTTTGGATGCCAATACCTATGCCATTGCTAAATCGTATATTATGGCTAAACATCCAAAGGCGGTTTATCTTGACCTGGCGGATACCGATGATCATGCCCATGAGGGTAAATATGATTTTTATCTTGATGATATTCACGGTATTGATGCGATGATCGGGAGTCTTTGGGCTTATTTGCAGAATGATTCTTTTTATAAAAACAATACGGTGTTAATGGTCATGCCGGATCATGGAAGGGGTGAAGGTAAGCAATGGACCAGTCATGGTTCTGGAACGCCGCATTCTAACGATACCTGGTTGATGGTTATGGGACCTAATATCAAAGCTCTTGGTGAAGTAAAGACCAGTTCACAGATTTATCAAAACCAGTATGCTAAAACTATTGGGGAGTTGCTGGGATTTGATTTTACTTCTGTAAACCCAATTGGTGAGGCTATTGAGGGGGTTGTTAGATAAGAGATAAGGGAGTTAAGTAGAAGGTCTGTAGTTGCATTCTTATGCAGCAACAGGCCTTTTGATATATTAGGTTCATTATACAAACAAGACAATTTGTTTTATTTATTTTCACATTAGGATTATTTGAATTATACTTGACCAGAAATATAAACTTGAGGTAGCTTCAATAATAATTTTCTCCAGGCGGAAGCGGAATCTAATATTATGAGAAAGTATAGTGGTCTGACCGATAACGAATTGACTGACTTGTTGAAGTCTGAAGACCATGTTGCGTATACAGAAATCTACCATAGATATTGGGCTTTAATGTTCCGTCATGCCAGAAGGATGCTTAGAGATGATGATGAAGCGACAGATATTGTTCAGGAGATATTTGCCTCTCTATGGTCTAAATGCGCAGAGCTTTCTTTTACTGGTTCTTTATCCTCCTATTTATATGCGGCATCCCGTAATAAAGTCATTGATCTGGTGAATAGGAATAAACTTAAAACAAATTATCTGACCTCTTTGCAAAGCTTTATAGACAAAGGGGAATTTATTACCGACAATACTGTCCGGGAGCATGAACTGGCCCATCGTATTGAAAGTGAAATTTCTCAGCTGCCAAAAAAAATGCGACAGATATTCGAACTGAGCAGAAAAGAAAACCTTTCTTACAAACAGATTGCAGATGTGACCGAAATTTCGGAGGGTACGGTTAAAAAGCAGATTTCCAATGCTATAAAGATTCTGAAAATAAAATTGGGCGGATTGTATATTTTCTTTTTTTAAATCTAC
The DNA here is from genome assembly GCF_003061025.1 of Pedobacter sp. HMWF019. Lineage (GTDB taxonomy): Bacteria > Bacteroidota > Bacteroidia > Sphingobacteriales > Sphingobacteriaceae > Pedobacter. Next base: position 49,537 of record NZ_QAIL01000318.1, read on the forward strand.
CACTTTCGTTCCGGTTGTTCGTCTTACACATAAACAGGATTATAAGACAATCGGATTTATGGAAAGCAAAGAGGCTAAAAGTTTACTGGAAAAGTACTCAAATGGAAATTGTAGCCCGGAAGAAAAGGCTATCGTGGAAAGTTGGTACCTTAATGCGTCTTTACTGGCAAATGATGACGATCTGGTTGCGCCGGATTTTAAAAAAGCAAATGAGAAACTGCAGTCGCGTTTGGGCATTGCGTCTAAAGGACGTGTTAAATTATGGCCGCGTATAGCAGCGGCGGCGGCTATAGTATTCATTGTTGGTGCAGGCTTATCTTATTATTTGCAAAAGCCTGCAAAAAAAATGGAGATTGTTTATGCTAATGATATCGCTCCAGGTAAACACACCGCTACTTTGACGTTATCGAACGGAAAAAAAATCATATTACAGGATGCCTCTACAGGAGAACTGGCCAATCAATCTGGTGTAAGTATCACTAAAACGGCAAATGGAGAAGTAGTTTATCATGTAAAAAATGCAAAAGGCGCTGGTCATACGGCTTACAATACGCTTTCGACCGCTAATGGAGAACAATACCAGATAGAATTGCCTGATGGGACAAAAGTATGGCTGAATGCGGCAACTACTTTGAAATTTCCACTGAGCTTTGCAGGTCTTTCGCAAAGAAATGTCGAGCTTAAGGGTGAGGCCTATTTCGAGGTTTCCAAAGACAAACATAAACCTTTTATTGTCCATTCAGACCGGCAGAATGTTGAGGTACTGGGTACACATTTTAACGTCAACACTTATACCGATGAACCTATTATTAAAACGACCCTGCTGGAAGGATCTGTAAAAGTCAATTCGGGCAGCATCCTGAAACCGGGAGAACAATCTGCCATGGATAAAGCTGGTGCTATTAAAATAGCAAAAGTAAATCTGGATGAAGCTATAGCCTGGAAGAAGGGCTATTTTGAGTTCAATGACGAGAATGTATACGAGATTATGCGTAAGGTTGCCCGCTGGTACAATGTAGAGGTGGTGTATGAAGGAAGCATACCATTGGATGCTATGGAAGGAACCATGTCCCGTTTCCAGAGTGTATCAAAAGTTCTTGAAATTATGCAAAGCACCGGCCTGGTGAAATTTAGAATAGAGGGCAAAAAGATTTACGTGAGTAAAACCTAGATTAAAGAACTGTTAATAAAATATTTAACCAAATAATTAAACCTTTAAATCCAATGAACATGAAGAAAGAACTACTACGACGGTATTCATAACCAAAAAGAGAGGGGGCCTAAAAAACAAAACGTGAAAGTGTTCGTACCACTTCCACGCTAAATGTTCGGGTCACCCTTACCGGGATTTTCATCCTGATAATAACTAACAGAATCTAGTAATAACCCAAACAGAACAAAAGTATGAATTTAAATGCTTTTCACAAGATGGCAGGGCCTGGACAGGGCATGCTGTCGAAAATCATGTTCGTTATGCGAATCACCACATTTTTATTATTTGCGGCCCTCCTGCAGGTGAGTGCCGCCGGACGTGCACAGAAAATAACACTTTCTGAAAAGAATGCTTCCCTTAAAAAGGTCATAGAGAAGATCCGTGAGCGGAGCGGCTATGATTTTTTCTATGTAAAAGACAATTTGAAAGGTGCTAAACCTGTTAATGTAGAGCTGAAAAATGCTTCTATGCAGGAAACGCTGGATGCGCTTTTTGCCGAGCAACCCCTGAGCTATGAGCTTAAGGACAGAGTGGTGGTGATTAAGGTAAGAGAGAAATCTTTCCTGGACCGGATTGTTGCCGTATTTACAACAAAAGATGTCTTAGGACGTATTGTTGATGAAAGCGGTGCTCCTGTACCTGGGGCAAGTGTTAAGGTGAAGAACAGTTCAAAAGGTACGGTAACAGATACCAATGGAAAGTTTCAGCTTGCACTGGTCAAAGGAGATGTATTGCTGATCAGTTATGTGGGATTTGAAACCAAAGAAATTACCTACACGGATGAGAGCTCGTTGAACATTACATTGAAACAGGTTAACAATGCCCTGGGAGAGGTTGTTGTAATTGGCTATGGTGCTGTAAAGCAGAGAAATCTGACCGGTGCTGTAGTACAGGTTAAAGGTAAGGATCTGAATACCAGTGTGGCTTCCAGTTTCCAGCAAACTTTGCAGGGAAAGGCTGCCGGGGTTGAAGTGGTACAGCCTACAGGTCAACCGGGTGCGGGGGTTACTGTGAAAATCAGGAGTAATCCGTCTTTTGCCAATGCTGGTGTTTTATATGTTGTGGATGGTGTTCCTGTTAATGACGCAGCAGAACAGCCCAATATTGGCGGGAGTATTGGCACAAATCATTATGCAGCTGGTGGGGTAGACAAATCACCTTTAAATTTTATCAATCCAAATGATATTGAATCTATACAATTTTTGAAGGATGCGAGTGCGGCCTCTATTTATGGCGCCAGGGCAGGGGCTGGTGTGGTTTTAATTACTACCAAAAGAGGTGCCGATGGTAAAGCAAAGATTGAATATACTGGATCTTATGGCATACAGAGCGTAGATAAAATGTACCCGGTTTTTGGCGAACAGGATTACATGAGGCAGCGCAATTTAATTAAGCAGGAGATCTGGTACAGAGATAATAAAATTGCTCCTTATTATGGAACTGTTCAGGCTGGTACTGTAGCGCCATATACCCCTGTTTTTTCACAATCGCAGATGGATGGAGCATCCAATAACAACCCGTCTGCTATGGATGCCATTGTAAGAACAGGCTATACGCAACAGCACAATCTGTCTCTTTCTGGTGGTAATAGTAAGACATCGTATTTCGCATCTGGAAATTATTTTGACCAGAAAGGTGTGATCATTGGTACCGATTATAAAAGGTATAATGGCCGTTTAAATATAGATCAGGTGGTTTCTGATCAGATTAAGGTTGGTGCAAATATCATTGCTTCCAATTCAGATGCCGACAATACCGTAACCGGCGGAGCAAATGAGAATGGTGGAATTGTTACGGCTGCCATCTATTGGGCACCTTCTGTGCCTTTGAGAGGGGCGGACGGAAGTTACCCTTTAAGCCCTTATTATCCGAATATTCCTAATCCTTTATCTTATGGAACTGTTACAGACAAAACGAAATCAACGCGTTTATTAACCAGTGCGTATGGTGAGTGGACTATTGTCGAAGGATTAAAAGCTAAAGGAAGTTTTAGCTTAGATCAGTCTAATTCGAAAAGGTCGACTTATTTTCCGAGAACTTTTTTATATGGTTTCCAGACGAATGGAGCAGCAAGTATTACAGAATCTGATTCGCAGTCTAAGTTATTTGAGTATACGCTTTCTTATAACAAAAGTATATCAGACAAACATAGCCTGAATGCAGTGGCGGGTTATACCTATCAACGAACAGATTCTGAAAACCTTAGTGCAGCGAACCAAAATTTTCTTTCTGATGCGACTTTGTACTATGACCTGAACGCTGGGCAAGCAGATAAACCTACTGTAGGGTCTGGTAAAGGACAATCTACCTGGGCATCTTATTTTGCAAGGGCTATTTATACCTACAATGGTAACATCACATTACAGGCATCTATACGTAGAGATGGCGCTTCTCTTTTTGCAGAGAATAAGAAATGGGGATATTTCCCTTCTGTATCTGCAGGATGGGTATTGTCTGATGAAACTTTTTTAAAGTCCGTTAAGCAAGTCTCTTTCCTGAAATTGCGTGCAGGTTATGGTGAAACAGGAAATAGTTCCTTTACTGGGGCCGCTTTTGCGCAGTACGGAACAAATTTAAGTCCTTATTTTGGATCTGGGAGCATAAATTCAGGTGTTTCTTTGACCAGGGCTGCAAATCCCGACTTGACCTGGGAAACTGCTGCTGAAATTAATATTGGATTGGATTATGGGTTATTTAATGACAGGGTTACAGGATCATTTGATTATTACAGCAAGACCATTCGTGACCTGATTGCTTATGTGAAATACCCAACTGGGTTTATTATTGACGGCGTATATACCAATGCAGGCAAAACCAGGTCCAGAGGTTATGATATATCCTTACAAACCAAGAATATCGTTCCTGAATCAGGAGATGGTTTCGCCTGGTCTACAAACCTGACTTTTTCTCACTACCTGAATTATTGGGTACAAAGATCTCCTCAGGCCTTGTCGGTACTGGAAAAATATGAGGTTCCTTCTGGTAGTGGTGCTTTATTTAATCCTTTTGTTGGTTACCAGTCTGCGGGTCTGTTTACAGGTCAGTATGGAACTGCACCTAGTCAGATGCCGGGAATGCTTCCGGGGGGCGTGATTCTTAAAGATATCCATGGTTATGATGCGGTGGGTAATCTTACTGGCCCTGATGGAAAGATTACTGCGGCAGACCAAATGTATATCGGAAACAAGGATCCTCAGTTTAATTTTGGAATAGGCAACAAATTTAGTTATAAAAATTTTGACCTGAATATTTTCATGTCGGGACTTAAACAGAAAAAATGGTCGCCTTACCTGGATGGAAGGGCAAATGAGAGAACAACCAATGCTTATGGTTTTAATGCAATGCCTATTTCTGCGAGCAGATGGAGTTTTCAGAATACTGGAGGCAATTTTCCAACTTCATTGTATGATGCCAATTATGGTGGTTACCAGGATGGATCAGATTACTGGCTAGTCAATGCAACTTTCTTACGCTGCAGAAATATTACACTTGGTTATTCCTTACCAGAAAAACTGATGCGGAGACAACATATTTTTTCAAAAGTAAGGGTATCATTTGATGTGCAGAATCCTTTTACGATTACCAATTACCCTGGACTTGATCCGGAACTGGATACATCGAATTTTTATCCGATGGTAAAAAGTTATGTGTTTGGTGTCAATGCTTCATTTTAATAAAAAATATCGTCATGAAAAATCATATATATACAAAATTGTCTAAATCATTATTATCAATCTGTTTAACAGGATCTGTACTTTTTTTAGGCTCTTGTAAGAAAAATTTAGATTATGTTAGTTATGGAGACCTGAATTCCGTAATTAAAACGCCTGAAGGTGCCGGGGCTGCAACTAATGCTGCCTATACAGGACTTGCAGGAGGTGTAGACTGGCAGGGTGGGTGGACAGCCGGTACTTATGCCTGGAGAACACAAGCAATGATGACTACTGATGAAGGTGTTTGTGCCTGGGGAGGTGACTGGGTAAAACTGAATAGTCTGAATTATAATCCAGACTTTGACTGGGTTACTCACAATTATAAAAATTACATGCCTTACATTTCCAGAATTGCGATTAGTCTTGACCAAATACAAGGCATTACCATGGATGATAATTTAAAGAAGCGTTATGTTGGTGAATTAAAGGCTTTGCGTGCACATTATGCTCAGTTGCTCTACTTCAACTATGGACCGGTAAATATAGTGACCGATGCTAAAATTGCTGCAGATCCAAATACTCCGGCTGTACCAAGGCCGGAAAGTTCAGTTACGGTGGCGCAGATAGAAAAAGATTATCTGGATGCGATTGCTGTATTACCTGACCAATTTACCGGTGGTGATTATGGACGTTTTTCCAAGGCAGCGGCGTTAACGGGTCTGATGAAGTTGTATATGCATGAAAAGAACTGGGCAAAAGCGGTAGAGGCTGGAATGAAGATTAAAACCGAGGGATATGCTCTTCAAGACAATTATGAAGATAATTTCAGCATTGCCAATAAAGGGGGGGCCTCAAAGGAGATCATTTTGGCTATTGTTTGTACGCCGACCGGTGGAGATCAGTACACAAATATGTGGCTTGCTCATTCTTTGCCTGCAGATTACAAGGATCCTTCGGGGATCAACCTGACCGCTTGGGGTGGCTATAAGATGCCCTGGAAAGCTTATGATAAATTTGATCAGACTGATAAAAGACTTAAAGTGCTGTTGCGCAAATATCCTATAGGAAAAGATGCGAATGGAAATGTAATCTATAAAGATGCCCGGACTGCGGGTGATATTGGGGCGGTACCTATGAAATTTGCACCTGATCCTTCTAAAGCGAATGCGCAGAACAGTGGTGTTGATTTTCCGATATATCGTTATGCCGATGTTTTACTTATGCTGGCTGAAAGTATTAATGAAGCCAACGGAGGGCCTAGTGATGAGGCCTATAGTGACATCAATGCGGTTAGAAACAGGGCCGGATTGGCGAACCTGGCTTCTGGCTTGTCGAAGGCACAATTTCTGGCCAAAGTTCAGGATGAGCGTCTATTTGAGTTGTGGGCGGAAGGTTGGAGAAAGGACGATCTGATCAGATGGAACTTGTTTACCCAGCGTGCGGCAAACGATGGTTCGGGAACCGCAGAAGCCTTTAAAGTATTACTCCCGCTCCCAAGAGTGGTGATTAATCAAAGTAACGGAGTGATTAAACAAAATCCAGGATACAATTAAAATGAGGATTCTATTCTTTTTACTTTTCATCACTGCAGGGGCTGTTGGACAGACCCCTGCAGTTCCTGCAAATCTGAAAACCTTGGGTACCAGGAGCTGGATCCGGTTAGAATGGACAGACCAGGCTTCTGATCAGCAGGGTTTTAAAGTTTACTGGTCTGAGCAGAACCAGCAACCGCTCAGTCCTGGAGCGACCATAGTTGATGGAAAGCAACGATATTATATACAGGGGCTGAAAGAAGAAACCCAGTATTATGTGTGGTTGGAGGCCTATAACAAAGCTGGTTCCAGTAAACCGATTAGTGTTAAAGTAAGCACAACGAAACAGTGGCAACTGGATAAGGACGAACTTAGTAATCTGGACATCGCCAGTTCAAGTGCTGTTCCTGTCGGAATGGAAATTTTCTGGAATGATGAGTTCAATGATGATTTTCTGAACCGGAATAAGTGGAGCACCAACTATTATTCCAATATCGATTACCTCAAAAAAGACAATTTGTTACTAATGCAGCATGATAGTTTGCCCCAGCCAGGCATGACTTTTAATGGGCACAGCATTAATCTATTTACAAATGACTCTGTTCCTCTAAAAAGTTTTTACCCGGAAAGTGGCAGGAAAATTTCTTCTATCCAAACCTATGATTGGCGGACAAATGAGAATTATCTCGACAACAGCCATGGGGGATATTTTGAGGTTAGGGTTAAACGGAGCAGCACCGGGAATTCCAAAGGGATCAATACTGCTTATTGGTTTGATTCGCCAGGGCCGGATTTGAAGAACTATTTGCAGCAAGGAACTACCTTGGATGGCGTGAAAGGAATCCGTCCGAAAGGCCAGGTTTTTGAGATTGATGTGTTTGAAAATCTGGATGCTCAGTTTGTATTGCATGGGCATGTAGATGAGTATGGGGCTTTTTTGCATAACCTGGCTACGGATATTGCCGAAGGCTTTACCCATGTTGATCATTGGGTAACTCATGGTATACTCTGGACGCCATCTAGCATTAAACACTACATTAATGGCAAGCTGATCAAAGCTTATGACAATAAAAATCAGATCTATTCGCCCAATCATTTTATGAATGTTTTTCTGGGAAGTTATGGTGCGGGTGGTCAGGTAAATATGGAAGTGGACTATATCAGGGCTTATAACTGGCCGTTAGAAAATGGGAATGAGTTGCCTAACCCAGGTTTTGAAGCCAATACAACTTTATTGCCATGGGAAGGAAGCGGAACATTATCTGTTGCTTCTGCGAGATCCGGACAATACGGAGTACTGTTGAAACCCGGTCAAAGTATAGAGCAGTATGTGTATCTGAACAACAGCAAGGATTATGAACTGACTTATTGGGTAAAGGGCACAGGCAAATTGAAAGCTACGGTTGGTAATCTGAAACAGGTTAGTGGCGATGTGGAACAAAGTAAAGATCAAACTATGACCGGAAAATCAGATTATACAGAACAGAGGTTGAAATTTCAAACAGGAAAGGAATATGGTGATTATATGAAAACAGTCAGAGTAAAGTTTACCAATACCGGAGACACTGATTTAAATATGGACAATATTGAAATCAGGAAAAAGTAATTGGCAAACTATTATAGTGTTAAATACTGAAATCCAGACGATACTTGAATTTAAACCTAATATTACTGTAGTCTGTGATTTTACTTACATAGAAACTTATAGGCTCGCCATAATCGGTATTGGAATAGGCGCCTCCTGCAAGTAAGGCTTTTGTAAACAGACTTACGCGATCATAACCCTGAGCAGTTTGGATTCGGCTAACCTCAGCCGTTTTAAAGCCACGCATATAGATCGTAATGACTGCTTCCTGAAGTATTTTTTTATCTTCTGCGCTTTCCTTGCCTGTTTGTGCGGCTTGGAAAGCTGCTTTAATTTCCTGGAAAGCAGCATCGGATTCTATGGCAATGATGGCTGTGCGTCCATAAACGACATCATTTACATATACAGGATCTCCGGAGATGGAGGCGGGATCAACACCTGCTTCAAAAATTTTATAATCGCTGGCGGGAAAGTCAACGGCTATGTCAAACAGGGCTAATTCAAAGTTTACATAGAACCCGGTTTTCTTTTTAATATGTCCTTTGTCGCCAGCTTTCCGGATAACCAAATTTGAAAAATCCCAATTCTTTCTGGTCGACATGGTGATTTCGCTATAGTTCCTGAATTCTGTACCATTGGTGTAGGTAAAGCTGTTGGTCTGTTTCCCATCGGTCTTTAAGGATGTCTTGATAAAATCGGTTGTACCAGAGCGTGAAGGGATGAGTTTCGTCATAAATGGATCGAAACTGGGGGAGGAACTGTAAATCACCAAAGGATTTTGTTTATAGCCACTAAATAAAAATGATTTGTAGTTTGAGTTTCCAATACTGTTGCCCTGGAGTAAAGCACCGGGAAATATAGCGGAATTTTCAGTAGCTGGAAAAGACAATGCTGCTTCGGCTAAATCGTCGCGCATTTGTACTTTAAAAGAGATACCGGCACTGTCTGCCCAGATGCTGTCGGAGAGTGCAGTATAAAATCCGTTTTTTTGCACAACAGATCTGATGGAATCAATTTTAAATGTTTTAGTACTGGCAATTGGTTTAACCGGGGGTGGAGTGGTTGGAGGTGGGGGCGTTGTTTCCAGTTTGTCTCCCTTTTTGCAGGTAATGAATAGTGTAGAGAACAATAAGAAGAGTGTAAAATAATGTTTCATAGATAGAGCGGTTTAATACTACTAATATTTAACTAATTGGGTAAATGATGTTTACAAATATGCAATTTTAAATATTATGCCAAGATTAAACTTTTATTTGTAGCATTAGGCTGCAGGTGTTCCGGGCGAATTAAAATCCTGTAGAAACTGTGTGGGTGTTTTTCCAAATTCCTTTTTAAAAGCTTTGGTAAAATAGGATTGGGTCTGAATGCCTACTCTGTACATCACTTCAGTCATCAGTACATCCTCTTTCGTCATAATTTCAACTGCTTTTCTTAGGCGGATAGACCGCACAAACTCGCCAATGGACTGCCCGGTGATGGTTTTGATCTTTTGATACAGTTTGGTTCTGCTCATTCCAATCTCATTGCACAAGTATTCGATATCCAGATCAGGATTGATGAGTTGCTGGTCGATGATCAATAGAAGCTTATCCATAAATTCGCGGTCTTTTGAAGAATGTACCAGTTCTCTTAATTCAGTCTGATGATCCTTAGAATAATGTTCTCTCAGTTTTTGTCGCTGATCAAAGATGTTCCGGATGGTGATCTGCAAAAGGTTAATGTTTATCGGTTTTGTGAAATAGAGATCTGCACCCGATTCAACACCTTCTATTTCAGCCTCAACACTGTCTTTAGCGGTTAACATTAAAAATGGAATGTGGCTGGTTTCTAAATCGCCTTTCAATAATCTGCAGAACTCTGTTCCGTTCATGCCGGGCATCATCACGTCACTAATAACCAGGTCGGGGAAAACTTCTCTGGCCATAACCAAACCGGCATGTCCATCTTCGGCTTCAGATATATGATAATCATTTTCAAGCGCACCTTTAAGAAAGGATCTTAGTTCGTGGTTGTCGTCTACAATTAATATGTTCCGGATGGTTAATGAAGATATTCCTGTTTTAGAAATAGGGCTTTTAACTGTTGCCGGAAGCCGCTCTTCCGAATTATAATTAATGCTTTCCAATCGGGTACCACCTTTATCTTCACCTTGTCCCCACAATTCTTCCTTATTGTAATCTGTCTTTGCTAAAGGAATGCCAATAATGATTTCGGTACCCTGGTGTTTTTGGCTGGATACCCGGATGATGCCTTTATGGAGCAGGGTTAAGCTCTTTACAAAAGCGAGTCCTACACCAGATCCCATATGAGATTCTGTAATCCTGTAATAACGTTCAAACAGATGATGAATGGAATCTCCGGAGATGCCTATGCCGGTATCTGCAACTCTGATGTACAGATATTCTTTTGCTTCAAAATCACTTTTAATCAGTAGTTGATTTTCATAATAGGGTGGAGTGCCTTCCAGCGTGTCCAGGATATCAAGTGTAATTTCGCCACCTGATTTGGTATACTTTAATGAATTGTTGATCAGATTGAGTATGATTTTCTCGAGAATCTGCCGGTCAAACCAAACCTCTGTAAAATCGCGGGTTTTTCTGACTTTAAATGTAATCTGTTTCTCCAAAGCCATTTCTGAAAACTCTTCTGCTACTTCATCAATGAACAGGCTTAAATTACCTGGAATGACTTTCAGCTTTAAAGCTCCCGTTTCTATTTTTCTGAAATCCATCAACTCATTGATCAGGTATAGCAGGCGGTTGGCATTTCGGTGAATTGTTTTATAGTAGTTTTGGAAAGCGGTTTGCGAATCTTCTTTTAACAAGCGGTCTATTGGCCCCAGAATCAGCGAAAGTGGCGTACGGAATTCGTGGGAGATGTTGGTGAAAAACTGGAGTTGAACCTGATGCATCTCTTCTCTTTTTTTCTCTTCCAGGGCACGAAGTTCCAGTTTCCGCTTAAAGCTTAGTGAAAAATAGGCCAGATATAGAACCAAACAGATGGCCAGCAAACGGAACCACCAGGTTGCCCAGTAGGGTGGACTAATCACTATTTGAACAGAGGTTCCTGTCGTATTCCATACATTGTCGTTGTTGGAAGCACGTACCTTGAAAGTATAAGTTCCAGGATCCAGGTTGGTGTAAGAAGCTTTACCTGTGAGGCGGTTTTCATTCCAGCCCTTATCAAAACCTTCTAACTGGTAGGCATATTTATTGTTTTCTGGTACGGTGTAATTTAGGCCGGCAAAACTAAAAGAGAAGGTGTTCTGATCATAATCGAGACGCAGCTCTTTGGTGAAACTGATGTCTTTGCCTAGTGGTGAGCCCTTTACACCAGGTAAAATTTTATTGTTAAAGATTTGAAATTCTGTGAGGTAAACTGGCGGGACAAATTTGTTGATTCTGATCTCTTCCGGAAAAAAGGAATTAAAACCATTAACTCCACCGAAGAACATTTCTCCGTTTGTCGTTTTCATTACCGCATTGGCTTCAAACTCCAGGCCCTGCAGGCCATCGGCCGTATTGTACTTTCGATAAGCCTGGCTTTCCGGATTAAATTTAATCAATCCTTTAGATGTAGAGATCCAGAAATTTCCTTGTTTGTCTTCCGCGATGCCCTTAATGAAAATGCTGCCCAAATCTGCTTTTTCGGTATACAAACAAAAAGTGTTTTTTGCTGGATTGAACAAGTATAATCCTTTTTGACCTAGCCAGAGCCTGTTTTTATGGTCCATGAACAGCACCCGGAGATCGGGTTTCTTCTCTTCGTTTAAGAAATAATGTGAGATGCGTTTGCTGCGCAGGTTGTAGCAATTTAGCCCGCCATCATCTGTTCCGATCCAGAGGTTCTTTCTGTTGTCCTCGAGCAAAGAAATAATGTTATTGCCTGTTAATTTTGTTCCCTGGCTACCATTTATCAAACGGCTAAATTTGCTGGCTTTTCTTTCAAAGAGGTTTAATCCACCATAGTACGTACCAACCCAGAGGTTGCCTTCTGTGTCTTCATAAGATTTCTGAACGTAATCTGAAGAAATAGAGCCTGGTAAATTGTTGTGGTAAGTGTACCTGCTAAAAGTTCCGGTACTCCGGTTCATCAGGTTTAACCCACCACCCCAGGTGCCAACAAATAAGGTGTTGTTCCGGTCTGCTATTACATCCAGAACTGCATCTGAGCCCAGGCTTGTTGGATCAAAGGGATTGTTTTTGTAATGGATAAATGTTTTGTTGTTGGGGTTGAACTTGTTTAAACCTCCGCCATCTGTTCCAATCCAGATGTGCCCATCGGGATCTGCATAAAAGGCTTTCACGTCGTTATAGCTTAGGCTATTCTTATTGAGTTCCTTTTGTACCAGATTGAACTTTTCAGAACCGGGACAATACAAATTGATCCCCCCACGGTGGGTACCCACCCATAGATTTCCCTGTCTGTCTTCATAAATAGCAGAAACAGTTCTCTGCGAGAGACTAGATGGATCGCCAGGTTCATTCTGATAATGGCGGAAAGTATTGGTCTTGGGGTTAAAAAGATCGAGCCCTCCATTGATCCCTCCAATCCAGATCTCTTTTTTATTTCGGAAAACAATGGCCCTGACCAGGTCACTGCCCAGGCTGTTAACATTTTTATCTTCGTGGCGGTATTGTTTTAAAGCACCAGTGGCGGGGGTATAGCAAAACAGTCCTCTCTCTTCTGTGGCCAGCCACAGATTTCCTTCAGGAGAAGCTGTAATGCTGCGGATTACGTACTTTTCCAAGGCTTGTATCGTCCTGAGTTCCCCGTTCTTTGGACTGAAATGTTTGAGCCCATGGTCGGTAGCCAACCATAAATTACCGGATTGTTCTGCAGAGATGTTGTTTATTGGATGACCAGCTAGAGCCAGGGTACTTTTTGACGAATTTAATAAATTCAGACCACCACCGTAAGCACCTACCCAAAGTCCTTTAGTCGTTTCGGTAATAGACGTAATGATATTGTTGTTTCCTGTTGTTTTATTCGGATAAGAAGGATACCTGATGAATTTGTTTTTTTCAGGATCGAACCTGTTCAGACCATTTGATGTGCCGACCCACAAAGTTTTCTGCTGGTCTTCGTAAATGCATCTGATGTAATTGTCACTGATGCTGCCCTCTTCTTTATTGTGCTGGTAAACCGTTATCTGGTTGCCATCATATTTATTCAATCCGTCACGTGTACCAAACCACATAAAGCCGCGGTGGTCTTGAAAAATGCATTCAATTGTACTATTGGACAAGCCGTTTTCAATTCCAATATGTCTGAATTTTAACGTCTGGCCAGAAACAACTGAAACAACAGAGCAACATAGAATGAAAATCAGGCCTTTTAAAAAAGAGATCATGGAATAACAAAAGAAACAAACGGGTTTATATTTTTATAAAGATAGGAGAATTAGGCGTTTAAACGTCTATATGGCGCTTATATTTGTTGAGTATACAGTTAATATGTCGGATAGGACAAAAAATATGACCAATAGAACAAGCCGAAATGGGGCAGAAGACCTTCATTTGTAGCTGTAAACCTAACCAAATATTGTATGCACAATTCTACTTTTTACCTGAAGGGCAGCTGGCTTCTTTTACTGCTCTTTATCTCTAGTATAAATCTTTATGCCCAGCAAGCGGTTACGGTAACCGGTACTGTAAGATCGGCTGCTGATGGGCTTGGGCTTCCTGGCGTAAGTGTACGTTTAAAAGGAACAGCTAAGGCAACTGTGACGGGGCCGGAAGGTAAATTTTCTATCCATATTCCATCTGGCCAGGGTGTGCTGGAGTTCAGTTCCATAGGTTTCCTCAAACAGGATGTAACTGCTTCTTCAACCATCCTGAACGTTACCCTGCAGGAGGACAATGCTTCTTTAAGTGAAGTGGTTGTAGTTGGGTATGGTACCACACGGAAGCAGGACCTGACGGGCTCTGTTGCTGTGGTCAGTTCAAAGGACTTTCAAAAGGGTAATATTACTACGCCGGAGCAGATGCTTGCGGGTAAGGTTGCTGGTGTTTCGATCACTTCTATCGGTGGGCAACCGGGAAGCGGAAGTACCATTCGCATCCGCGGAGGATCTTCTCTAAACGCCAGTAATGATCCGTTGATTGTTATTGATGGTGTTCCGCTTGAAAATGGTGGTGTTTCCGGAGCATCCAATCCTATGAGTTTCATTAATCCAAATGATATTGAGTCTTTTACGGTTTTGAAGGATGCCTCAGCATCTGCCATTTATGGTGCAAGAGCTGCTAATGGTGTTATTATCATTACCACTAAAAAAGGATTGGGAGGGGAATTAAAATTAGGTTTCAATTCCGTGAATTCTCTCTCTAAGATCATTAAAAAAGTAGATGTACTCAGTGCTGATCAGATTCGGAGTATTGTTAATGCCAGCGGAACACAGAAACAGAAAGATATGCTGGGTGCTTTCAATACCAATTGGCAGGATTTGATTTATCAGGATGGACTGGCTACAGACAATAACCTGAACATCAGCGGCGGGATTAAAAATCTGCCGTATAGACTTTCTTTGGGCTATCAGAACCAAAGGGGAATTCTTCGGACAGACGAATTGCAAAAGACCTCTCTTGCTTTTGTATTAAACCCTACCTTTTTTGACAATCATTTAAAGGTAGATCTTAACCTGAAAGGAAGCGCATTGAAAACCCGGTTTGCGAACACAGCAGCCATAGGTGGGGCTGTAAGCTTTGATCCAACTCAGGCAGTGTATACGAATAGAACGGATTATAATGGCTATTGGGAATGGCTGGATCCAAGTACGCCAAGTGGATTGGTGAACCTGGTGGGAAGAAATCCAGTTGGTTTGCTGGAACAACGCCAGGACAGGTCTAATCCGTACCGGAGCATTGGTAATTTGCAACTGGACTATAAATTCCACTTTTTGCCGGATTTGCATGCCAATTTAAATGCGGGCTATGATGTGGCTACAGGAAAGGGAACTGTCTTTGTAGACCAGAATGCGGCAGAAACCATCAATCGTGCAGGAATTAACACCCAATATAAACAGACACGGGCCAATACTGTCCTTGATTTTTATCTGAATTATGTTAAAGAGTTTAAGTCGATCAAAAGCAGGGTAGATGCTACTGCAGGATATTCTTATAATGACTACCTGACTAAAGTCTATAACTTTGCAGACTTTGATGCCAATGGCAATAAAATTGCCAACTCTGATCCAACATTTCCATTTAACAAACCACAAAATAGGCTTATTTCCTATTTTGGACGTTTAAATTACAATTATGACGAACGTTATCTGCTGACGGCAACTCTTCGCAGGGATGGTTCTTCGCGCTTTGCGCCAAAATATAAATATGCTTTGTTCCCGTCAATAGCCCTGGCCTGGACTTTAAAGAATGAAGATTTTTTAAAGAACAGCAAAAACCTGTCTACGCTTAAACTCCGTGCAAGCTATGGTATAACAGGTCAGCAGGATGGTATTGATAATTATGGTTATTTATCTACCTATAATCTGAGTACGCCTAATGCCTCTTATCAATTTGGAAATGTTTTTTATCAGATGTACAGACCAAGCGCTTATATCTCTAACATTAAATGGGAGCAAACTGCCACTACCAATATTGGTGTAGATGCAGGTTTTTTAGACAATCGCATTACTGGTAGCCTGGACTGGTACTATAAAAAAACAAGTGATCTTTTAAACAGGGTTCCACAGCCTGCTGGTACCAATTTCTCGGCTACTGCAGTGGTTAATGTGGGTAATATGAATAATAAGGGTTTAGAGTTAACACTTGGTTTCGTGCCTGTTAAAATAACAGATCTCAACTGGGACTTTAGCTTTAATGCTACGTATAACAAAAATACGATTACCAATCTTACCGTAGTGCCTAACGATCCCAATTATAAAGGGTTTCCAGCTGGCAGTATCGCCGGAGGGGTAAGCGGACAATATGCATTGATCAATGCCGTTGGTGGGAGTAAAAACACATTCTACTTGTTAGAACAGACTTATGATCAATCTGGAAAGCCAATTGAAGGGATTTATGTAGATCAAAATGGAGATGGCCTGGTGAATGAAAATGATTTTCATAAAGGCAAACCTGCAGATCCTAAGGTCTTTCTTGGTTTTAGTAACAACATGAGCTATAAGCAATGGAGCTTGAGTTTTACGCTAAGGGCTAATTTGGGTAACTATGTTTACAATAACATTAAGAGCCAAACCGGTAACCTGGCTCAGATCACAGGTTCAGCGATTCTGGCCAACGCATCGCCTAATTATCTGGTTACCAATTTTAAAACCCAACAGGTGTTGAGTGATTATTATATTGAAAATGCTTCTTTCCTAAAAATGGACAACATTAATCTGGGTTACAGGTTTGGCAAAATCTTTCAAAGCAAGGCCAGTCTTCAGTTAAGTGCTACTGTTCAGAATGCATTTACCATCACCAAATACAGCGGTTTGGACCCGGAAGTTCCTTTTGGGGTGGATAACAATCTGTACCCAAGACCAAGGGTGATGTCCTTAGGCGTAAATGTTAATTTTTAACCTTTTCAAAGAATCCGATAATGAATACTTTACATAAAAAATATGGCCGTGTTAACTTTTTAAGAATGGTTTCACTGGCCTGCCTCGCCATCACTGTATTTGGGGCTTGTAAAAAATTAGACCTTACACCAACCAACGACCTTACTGCAGATAAAGTTTATGCTACCCCTGCAGGTTACAAGCAAGCACTGGCCAAAGTGTATGGCGCTTTCGCGCTTACGGGCAATGCCACTACTGGTCAGCAGGATATTCCGGTAGAAATCATTAAAGATGAGGGAAATTCAGACTTTTTGAGACTGTATTGGAATTTGCAGGAACTGACTACCGATGAAGCTGCCTGGTCCTGGCAGAGTGATGCGGGTATCCAGGGACTTCATGAGCTGAGCTGGTCTTCCATCAATTCTATTATTAATGGATTGTATTACAGATCTTTTTTTCAGATTACCCTATGTAATGATTTCATCAGGCAATCTTCAGACGATAATATCGCTAAAAGAGGGATTAGTGGGGCAGATGCAGACGATATTAGAAAGTACAGGGCTGAATCCCGTTTTCTTAGAGCTTATCAATATTGGATACTGATGGATATCTATGGCAATCCGCCTATGGTTACTGAGGCAATAGAGATTGGGGGAAAAGATTTTCCTAAACAGATTCAACGTAAAGATCTGTTTACGTATATAGAATCAGAGTTAAAGGCTATTGAAAATGACCTTGCTGCACCTAAAACAAATGAATACGGCAGGGCAGACCGGGCTGCTGCCTGGGCTTTATTATCGAGAATGTACCTCAATGCTGAAGTCTATACAGGCAGCCCGAAGTATACTGAGGCCATTAACTATTGCAATAAAATTACACAGGCTGGTTATACTTTACACAATAACTACCGCGAATTGACCATTGCTGACAATTACCTGAATACGGACGAGTTTATTCTGACCATCAATTATGATGGAACGAGTACCCAGAATTATGGCGGTACTACTTACCTGATGCATGGGCCGGCCCATGTACCGGCAGAGGTTTCCGGGTCTAACGGAGATTGGGGCGGATTGCGTTTTACGGAGAATTTTGTGAATCTTTTTGCAGATAAAACGGGTAATACAGATTCCAGGGCGCAGTTTTACATGACTGGTCAGAATTTGGAAATGACGGAACTATATGTCTCCACAGACGGATATTCGAGCATGAAGTTCAGGAATAAAACCCGGTCGGGGGGACCCGCACCTCATCAGGATGCCGCTAAAGACTTTTCTGATATTGATTTTCCGTTGTTCAGACTTGGTGAAACTTATTTGATTTATGCAGAAGCTGTATTAAGAGGTGGATCGGGTGGAAGTTTAAGCACAGCGCTAGATTATATCAACAGGCTTCGTACAAGAGCTTATAATGGCAGTACTGTGGGGAATATCAGTTCGACAGCCTTGACTACAGATTTTATTCTGGACGAAAGGGGGCGTGAATTGTATTACGAAGCGTTTAGAAGAACAGATCTGATCCGCTACAATAAGTTCACCACTAATGCGTACTTATGGGCCTGGAAAGGCGGTGTGAGGGCAGGTACTTCTGTAGCTGCTAAGTTCAATCTATTTCCTTTGCCGCCAACGGACCTTTCTGCCAATCCTAATTTAACTCAAAACACAGGTTATTAATCTAGTTCCGCAATCATGAAGAATTTAATGAATCGGTTTTTACTGATGATCTCTTTACCTCTTCTTTTTACTGCTTGTAAAAAGGAGCAAAGCCAAAATATCGTCATTCCGCCAGCTGCAGGTACACTGGCTTTCAGCAGTTCGGCCAGTAGTGTGGTCCTTTCAGAAGCTACAGATGCTGTAAAGGTGGTTACTTTTAGTTTCAAGGCCGCCGATTATGGTATTAAGGTAGTACCCACTTATACTTTGCAATTTGATGTACCCTCAGATACGAGCGGTGCCAATGCCTGGTCCAATGCGGTCAACGTTAAACTTGCTGCTGATAGCCTTAAAAAGACCTACCTCGGTGCAGATTTTAATGCCTTATTAGCGGTACAGATGATGTTGCCTGTTGATGTGAGCAGCACTATTGTTGTTCGTTTAAAAACAGAACTGAACCAAAACACAGGCGTACAATCTACGGTTAAACCCAGCTATTCTGTGTTGAAAATGAATGTAACCCCGTACAAGTCTATGGTGGAATATCCGGCGCTGCTGGTTAAGGGTGGAAATTCATGGAAAACTCCAGCTGAAAGAACAGATGGTTTTATTTTAACTTCGGCGAAGTTTAATGCGAAGTACGAGGGTTATATCGATCTGCCAAATGCAGATGGATGGGGTGGGGATGCCTTTCAGCTGATATCCAGTAAAGATGCAAAGACTTATGGCTGGGGTACAGATGCAAATACCTTAAGTCTTGGAGGGGGCAATTTGTGGTTAACTCCATCACCTGCCTATACCAAAGTTAACGTAGACCTGGATGCTTTGACGATCAATTATACCGCAGTAAAATTCTTCATTTCGGGAGATGATAATGGCTGGAGTACTTCTGCAACTCCAATGATATACAATGCCACTACAAAGAAATGGACGGCTGCCAATGTGAGCCTTACTGAAGGAAAAGGATTTGCATTTACATCTAACGGGGGGTATGACATCAGCTATAAGTTAGACGATAAAGGAACATTGATTTTTGCCGGAGCGCCTACCTGGGGCGGCATCAATATTCCTGTTCCTAAAACTGGTGTGTTTACAGTAACTTTAGATCTAAGTGCCGGCGATGGAAATTATACCTATTCAATTAAATAAGAAGAAAATGAAACTCAATTCTATATACGGCGCTAAGAATTTAAGCATCTTGTTCCTGGCCATTATTTTTGCAGCAGGCTGCAAGAAAACTCCAAAAGGAGATACACAGATTTACCCTTTACCAGATCCTCCGGGCACGTATGCAAAAGGGGCAGATGTGAGTTGGGTAAGTGAAATGGAAGCTGGAGGTAAGAAATTTTACAATAGTGCTGGTATACAGCAGGACCTGTTTAAGATCTTAAGTGATAAAGGTATTAATTCCATCCGGCTGAGGGTATGGGTAAACCCGTCCTCGGGCTGGTGTAATACAGCCGATGTACTCGCCAAAGCTAAACGCGCTAAGGCCATGAACATGCGTGTACTGGTCGATTTTCATTATAGCGATACCTGGGCGGATCCTGGCCAGCAGATCAAACCGGCCGACTGGGTTTCCCAGGACATTACCGCTTTGAAAACATCGGTCTATAGTCATACTGTAGACGTACTAACGACCTTAAAAAACAATAAGATTATACCGGAATGGGTGCAGGTGGGTAATGAAACAAATAATGGCATGCTTTGGGAACAGGGCAAAGCCTCGCTCAGTATGAAAAATTTCGCAGATCTGGTGCTTTCTGGCTATAATGCAGTGAAATCTGTGAACCCAAGTTCAAAGGTGATTGTGCATTTGTCTAACGGATATGATAATTCCTTATTCAGATGGATGTTTGATGGCTTGAAAAGCAATGGGGCTAAATGGGATGTGATTGGCATGTCTCTATATCCCTCGGCAACAGATTGGGCAACAAAAAATACGCAATGCCTGGCAAACATGACCGATATAATTTCCCGTTATGGTTCGGAGATTATGATCTGTGAGATTGGAATGCCTGTGGCCGAGGCTGCAGCGTCTAAATCTTTTATTGCCGACTTGCTGGCTAAAACTAAAGCGCTTCCTAATCAAAAAGGGCTGGGTGTATTTTACTGGGAGCCAGAATCTTATAATAGCTGGAATGGCTATAAACTAGGTGCATTTGACGACACAGGTAAACCAACTGCGGCACTTGATGCTTTTTTACCATAATTAAAACCGCGATGACAGAAAAAAAGATTTTATTACTTGCCGTAGCTTCCTTATTTGCCTCATCTGCGGTAGCACAGTCTCCTAAAACCACAGTTGCAAAACAAGGTGTTTATATAGATGCGCAGGGAATTATGCGCTGGGAAAAAGATAAAAAAGAAGCCTCCTTTTTCGGGGTTAACTATACGGCACCTTTTGCTTATGGTTACCGGTCCATTAATCGGCTTGGTCTTTCTGTGGAGCAGGCTATAAAGGATGATGTGTACCATTTTTCCCGTCTTGGGCTCGATGCTTTCAGGGTTCATGTCTGGGATGCCGAAATTTCTGATGCTGCAGGCAATCTGGTCTCTAATGAACATCTGAAGTTATTTGATTTTCTGATTGCAGAGCTTAAAAAAAGAAATATTAAAACCATTATTACCCCGATTGCTTTCTGGGGTAATGGTTATCCTGAAAAAGACGAAAACACAGGCAGTTTTTCTGCTAAATATGGAAAAAAAACGGCTTTGGTAGAAGAAGAGGCCTTTAAGGCACAGGAAAGATACCTTAGTCAGTTTTTTAAGCATAAAAACCAATATACAGGGCTTACTTATGAACAGGACCCTGATATTATTGCAACAGAGATTAACAATGAACCACAGCACAGTGGTCCAAAAGAACGAACAACAGAGTATATCAACCGCATGGTTAAGGCCATTCGAAATACAGGTTGGACCAAGCCTGTGTTTTACAACATTAGTGAATCTCCAAAATATGCTGATGCGATAGTGAAAGCCGATGTTCAGGGACATAGTTTCCAGTGGTATCCAACTGGACTGGTGGCTGGACATACTCAGAAAGGAAACTATTTGCCAAATGTGTCTAAATATACAATCCCTTTTGACAGTATTCCGGGTTTTAACAACAGGGCCAGGATGGTGTATGAATTTGATGCTGCAGATGTTTTGGCTGCGTATATGTATCCTGCTATGGCGCGAAGTTTCAGAACTGCAGGATTTCAGTGGGCAACCCAATTTGCCTATGATCCAATGGCTACGGCCTCTACGAATGTAGAATACCAAACTCACTACTTAAATTTAGCTTATACCCCGGCCAAGGCCATTAGTCTGCTCATCGCTTCAAGGGCTTTTCACCAATTGCCAAGACTGAAAAAGTATGCTACAGATACTTCATTTGATGCTTTTCGTTTGGATCCTGAGACTTCTCTGAGTGAAATGAACACAGCCGAGGAGTTCTACTATTCCAATACAACAACTTCAACACCGGTAGATAGTACCTCCTTGCGTCATATTGCTGGGGTTGGCAATTCTGGAGTAATCCAGTATGAAGGTACAGGAGCTTATTTTATAGACCGGGTGGCTGAGGGGATCTGGAGGTTGGAGGTGATGCCTGATGCTGCTTTTATCCGTGATCCTTTTGAAAGAAATGTTCCTGAAAAGGAGGTCGCCAGGATCAGGTGGCAAAATCACCTGATGAAATTGAACCTTCCAGACTTAGGGCAGGATTTTCAGGTTAGTGGGATTAATGGCTCTGCAGGTTCTGGTTCGGGAGCTGCGGGATATCAATTTAGGGTATCTCCAGGTGTATACTGGCTGGTAAAAAAAGGAAAGCAAAATACTTTTACTGCCCAAAGCCGTATTGGTCAGATTAAGGCAGGGGAGTTTGTGGCGCCGAAAGCATCCGGAATTCATTTGTTCAGCCCCTTTGCCGACAAAGACAAAGTTATTGTGTACAATCCGGACTGGAACAACAAGGCACTGGAATATGTGCATGGAGAAATTCCAGTTCCAACCCTATTGAGGTTGAAACTGGATACAACAGAGGCGAGCCCGCTGATTGGTATCCAGAGTTTTGTGGAAGATCAGCTTGGACTCAGCCCTGAAGAAAGCACGGCTTTGAAAACCATAGTTATCCGGGCCAGAACGGGAAATACAACGCCTCTGAAGATCAAATTTGGTTTCATCACCAAACAAGGTGATTTCTTTTCTGCGGAAGCTATGGCAGGCGGTGAGTTTTCTGATATAGAAATTCCCCTGAGCACTTTACAGAAAGATGCCCAACTGCTGTTGCCCAGACCTTATCCTGGATTTTTACCCTTATACTACAGATCTGAAAATGATCATGCTTTTAATTTACAAGATGTACAGAAGCTGGAGCTCACCTTTGGTTACGGCCTGAAAAACAAGGGGAATACAGAACCTAATACCCTGGAAATTACATCCATTTACCTTAAATAACATTGACTACAGAATATGCGCCGATTTACAGGATTTTTTCTGCTGATGCTGATTGCTCAGCTATTTGCCCCTAAACCCTTAGCTGCCCAGCAGCATAGCCTTCCACGAAGAATTAATTTTGATGAAGACTGGAGGTTCAGTTTTGGCCACGCGGCTGATCCATCTAAAGATTTTAATTATAAGGTAGCCAATCTTTTTGCAAAATCCGGGAAAGCGGAAAACACAGCAATAGATCCAAAATTTAATGATGCTGGCTGGAGGAAATTGAATGTTCCTCATGACTGGGCGCCAGAACTGCCTTTTGTTCAATCTGCAAATGCAGATGTTCTGGCCCATGGTTATAAGCCCATAGGCGGTTTATTTCCAGAAACCAGTATTGGTTGGTACCGTAAACATTTCCTGGTTTCGAAAGCAGATTCCGGGCAACGTTTCCAGATTCAGTTTGATGGAATTTTCAGGGATGTAGAAATCTGGATCAATGGATTTTACCTGGGTAATCATCAAAGCGGTTATCTTGGTGTACAGTATGATCTAACAGATTACCTGAATTTTGGGAAAGAGAATGTATTGGTGGTACGGGTAAATGCTACTCAGTATGAGGGTTGGTTTTACGAAGGGGCCGGTATTTACCGTCATGTCTGGTTAAATCAGTACCATAATCTGCATATTCCGAAAGAGGATGTTTTTGTACATGCGGCGGTAGTGCAGGAGAAAGCCAAAATCACTGTTGAAACCGGACTTAAAAATCTGGGACTTGAGGCAGGTCAGGTCAAACTGTATACCTATCTCGCCGATCGGAATGGAAAAAAGCTAGCCGAAAGCCAGGCCCAGGCGCTGAGTTTGGCCATAAACGGACAAGCTTCCGTTCAACAAGTCATAGAACTGGATAAACCTCGGTTATGGTCTTTAGAAGATCCTTATTTATACAAGGTTGTTTCTGTATTAAAATCGGGAGGTCGTGTATTGGACAGTGTGGTGACCCGTTATGGCGTCCGAACCATTAAAGTCGATCCGGAAAAAGGACTCTTTCTCAATGGGAAACACGTAAAGATCAAGGGTACGAATAACCATCAGGATCATGCGGGCCTTGGAAGCGCTTTGCCCGACTACCTTCAATATTACCGTATTGGTCTGCTAAAAGAAATGGGATGCAATGCCTACCGAACCAGTCATCATGCGCCGACACCTGAGCTGCTTGAGGCCTGTGATAGTCTAGGAATGCTGGTGATGGATGAGCAGCGATTGCTGAACAGCAGCCCCGAGTATATGTCGCAATTTGAACAGCTGATCAAAAGGGACCGGAACCACGCCAGTGTGTTCATGTGGTCTATTGGTAATGAAGAAGGTTTGATTCAAACCAATTCCATTGGTAAACGTATTGCTCAGACTTTACTGGCTAAACAAAATGAACTTGATCCATACCGTACCAGTACTTATGCTGCCGATTTAGCTAATGTGTTTACCGGCGTTAATGAGGTGATTCCGGTTCGCGGATTCAATTACCGTCAGTTTGCTGTTGCAGATTACCACAGGGATCATCCTGGTCAACCTGTGATTGGAACAGAAATGGGTAGTACGGTGACAACAAGGGGGATTTATGTAAAAGATTCTATTGCAGGTTATGTGCCGGACCAGGACATTACGGCCCCATGGTGGGCAAGCAAGGCTGAGGACTGGTGGACACTGGCGGCCGAGAATCCGTATTGGATGGGCGGTTTTATCTGGACCGGATTTGATTACCGTGGCGAACCTACACCTTATGAATGGCCTAATATCAATTCACATTTTGGTGTAATGGATATTTGTGGCTTTCCTAAAAATATATACTATTATTATCAATCCTGGTGGACCGATCAGGACGTGCTACACCTTTCGCCGCATTGGAACTGGAAAGGAAAAGAAGGGCAGCCTGTAGAGGTTTGGGTAAATACCAATGCGGAAACTGTAGAACTGTTTTTGAACGGGAAA
>NZ_QAIL01000318.1:74124-94973 GCF_003061025.1 Pedobacter sp. HMWF019
TGAAGATTATTGGTGTTGGCAACGGAGATCCAAGCAGTCACGAATCAGATAAAAGAGAAAATGGTGTCTGGAAAAGAAGCTTGTTTAATGGCAAGTGTCAGATTATCCTGCAGGCTGGGAAAGATGGCGGATTAACCAGTTTAGAAGCTGCCGGCAAAGGGCTGGTGAAGTCAACAATTTCCATTAAAGAAGTCAAAAAAGGGTAATTCCTGCTGTCCATCCAATCCAACCCTTTAGTTTAGGGTTGGATAAATTAAATTGATCTTTGCGCTGGATCATATCGGTGTAACCAGCGTTGGCTGTAAGTTGATCGCTATAATAAATATTTAAAGATGGGCCTGTGGTGATTCTGAGCCCATCGGCAAGCCTGAAATTTAAGCCCAGATCTAAGCGGTTTAAAAGATTGATGTCATTCCAGTTGCCCAGATACAAGTATCTGCAGCTCAGTTCAGGACTTAAGCTGAGCATTTTACCCATATGGATCACTTTTCCTAATCCTGCCCCGAAAAGGTATTGTTTTTCTTCCTTTTTAAGGTTCATGCCAGCCAGCAGTGAAGTGTAAAGGTTGTTGTTGCCGGTTTTGAGAGCTAGATTCAGTGCTGTCGTTTCGTTGGTACTGATATTGACGCGTTGAAAGCCATTGCTGATCAGATTTAGTAAACCTAAACTGTATCCGGTGGAGGAGTGAGCGACATTGATCAAGCCGAATTGAAAACCGCTAAGCTGGTCTGCCTGGTTTAAAATACCGGATATTTGCAATCCACTGGATGTTCCGTGAACCGTATTAAATACTCCGGCCAATTGAATGCCGGATGAACTTTTTTGTACGTTGTTAAATATTCCGGCAATTTGAACACCTGTCCGGCTGCCTTTAACATCATTGTAAATACCGGCCAGCTGAAGGCCGTCGGCTTTGCCACCGTTGATGTTAAAAATTCCCGCTAGCTGTACGCCGCGCATATTCATTTTATTGAGATTGAAAATGCCTCCAACTTCGACACCATCTACACCTGCACTGTACCCGCCAACAACATTGAGCGATATTTCATTTACAATCTGCCCGCTAAAATTGCCATGGGTATTGATTGCGGGCGTTAAAGAAGCCTGGTAGGGTGCAGTAGAGATTATGTTTCCGAGATTAAGTGTATGTATACGTTGTTTAGAGGAGATCAGGAACTGAGCAAGCCCGTTGGTGATCAGATCTCCAGGATCTTCAGATATTTCTTCAGTTCTTATTGTTTTGCCTGGTTGTTGTATTTTTACTTCCAGTAAATAGTAAGTGGTCAGTTCCTTGTAATTCTCTTTGCTGATGCGGAGTGCTATGGGTTGATTAATATGTGAAAGACTGATTTCAAAATATCCGTTTTCGTCGGTCAATGTGGCTTGCGCCAGGTTTCTTTCATAGACACTTGCATTGGGGATTTTCTGCCTGGTATGTTCATCAATTACATAACCTTTTATCGTATATTTTTCCTGATCGCCCCAGGCTTTATCCAATACAAGAGAGAGGCGTTTTGGCGCGTAGCGCAGGATAATGAAATTTCGGGTTTCAGAATAGTCATACCGTTCGTCTAGTAATTTGTCCAGTACTTCATTTATGCTCAGTTCTGTACACTGAAAATTGACCAGACTGTCTTTGGGGATGATCTTGCTTTGATAAGAAAACCGCAAGCCTGCTTTTTCCGCTATCTGGGTCATCACCTTTCCTAATGGTTGATTCTGACTGCGAACTGAAATGGTTCGATGTAGCAAAGACTGGGCGGTGGCTGTCTGATGAAATCCAATCAGGATGGGCGGGAGCAAAAAGAAGAAAGGAAGATGATAAAATGAAAACTTCATGGAGCGTCTTTTATTTTAGCAGAATTTGTTGGTTTTTATATTCTACCTGGATTTTAAATGTCTCTTTAATCACTTGTATGATTTCTTCCAGCGACTGGTTTTTGAAATCGGCTGTAATCTCTTTGTTTTTTAAAGCGCTTCTACTTATCACTATATTTTTATGATGGATTTCATTCAGGATATCAACAAGTTCCTGGAGAGGGGTGTGCTCACATTCCAGTTCGTTGGTCCTGTAATAGTTATACAATTTGCTGCGGGTTTTTTCCTTAGACAGGCCGGTTTGATCTTTGTCTACTATACTTTGCTCTCCGGCATGTAATTCTACTGTTTTATTTCGCCAGCTTACCTGTACAGTGCCCGTTTCAACCACTACAACGGTTTTTTTGTTCCTGTTTTTTACGTTAAAAGTGGTGCCAACTACTTTGACTGTTATTTCATTTACTGTAATGATAAAGGGTTTTTCTTTATCTGGGCTTACTTTAAAAAAGGCTTCCCCTGTCAATTTTACTGGCCTGTTCTTGCCTCTAAAGATGCTTGAATAGATGATTTCTGAATTTTTGTTTAAAGTGATCTCTGAACCGTCGGGTAGCACCTTATGGAGTATATCCGCATGGCTTTGCAGGGTTAGGAGTGCTGGGTTGCGGAAATAATAGGACGCAAACCAGCCCAGGCCGCAAATCAGCACAACGATTGCAGCAATTCGGAGCGAGGGACTGTTAAAAATTCTGCGTTTTGGAACAACTGGTGTGTTTAAGTTCAGGCGGTTTTCCAGCTTAATCCAGGCTGCAGATTCTTCTTCCTCACTGCCCTCTGCGAGGCTGGCACTTTCTTCCCAGATCAGTTGCAAGCCGTTCAAATATTGCTGATTTTCCTTGCTGTCCCTGAGCCATGTTTCCACTTGCTGAACTTCTTCAGCAGTTGCTTCCTTCATCAGGTATTTGACCAGCAGGCCATCGTTTATGGTATTGTTGTTGTTCATGGTATTACATTAAATACAGTAAGAAGATGATCAGTGGAAGGAATTCGACGAGTTTAATTCTCAAAACCTTCAGCGCCTTTCCCATTTGATTTTCAACTGTTTTTATAGAGATGTTCAATGCATCTGCAATTTGCTGATATTTGAGCTGCTCAAAACGGCTCATCTGAAAAATGGTTCGGCATTGCTCCGGCAATTCGGCAATGGCACGCTGGATATGCTGGTTTAATTCGATGGCCAGTATTTGATGACTGACATCGAGATCTCTTTGTTCCATATGCTGAGTCTGATAAGCTTGAAATGTATCTTTCACTTTCTGATGGCGGAGTTGGCTTAAACTTTCATTATATACCGAACGATAAAGCAGGGGTTGTAATGCGCCTTCGAGTCTAAGCTGGTCTCTTCGTTCCCAAATTTTACAGAATACCTGTTGTACAATTTCTTCTGCATCTTCATTGTCTTTGACGAAAGTATAAGCGTAGATGCGCAGCTTTTTGTAAAACTTACGAAAAGTTATTTCAAATGCATTTTTATCTCCGGCTCTGATGCGTTCCAGAAGTTGATGATCGTTGTGTTCCATGGAGAGCTTATGCGCTGTGTTGATCTTTAGACTACTAATATATTTAAACACCTGCTTTTTTTACTGATTTTCTTTTAGCAATGTGGTCTGGGCTTGCAAAAATGTAATATAACTTTCTGCTCAGGCTATGGCTCTGTCTAACATCAGTAATGATGTCCTGAAATTCATGTATGTTAAGGTATATCGGATCAATTTTACTTTTTAATGGGCTGGTAATGCCGTATTTTGGCTTTTCCATTTCGTATTGAAATGTTCCAAACAGGTGGTCCCAGATCATAAACACGGCCCCAAAATTCTTGTCGAGGTATTTTTCCTGGCTGCCGTGGTGTACACGGTGATTGGAAGGTGTGCCGAGGTACTTCTCTACAAAAGGACTGAGTTTGCCAATGGCTTCAGTATGTACCCAAAACTGATACAACAAGCTAAGCTGATTGGCTACGAAAAAGATCACCGGATGTACACCGGTAAGGAGTAATGGAATGAAGAAGATTACTTTTGTGTACTGGAACCAGCTTTGCCTGAAGTTGACAGTTAAATTGTAATGGTCTGCAGAATGGTGGACGACGTGTGATGCCCAGAAAAAACGGCAAAAATGCGAAATCCGGTGTGTCCAGTAACTGCAAAAATCGTAGATGATAAAACAGGGGATCAAAGTCCACCAATTGAATGCCATCCTGTAGGGAAGTGCATTGTATAACCAAACTGCGGCATAGAGCATAATGGTCTTCATCGCGAGATTGATGAGCAGGTTTCCGGCGCCTACAAACAGAGACCCTAGTGTTTCTTTAGATTCGTAATTTTTCCTTTCCAAAAAATAAGAAACGAAAAATTCAACTATGGTAATGAGAAGCACCAGGGGCAGCACATATACAACAATATCAGGTGCTTTTTTTTCCAGGGTACTGATTTCGGTCAAGGCAATTTCAGGTGCGAAAAATAAATGCTTAAGGGAATTTGTGAAGTCTAAGAGGTGGTTCATAGGTTATCGGGTTTAACTTACGTAAAGCTTGTTTGTCCTTTGTAAGTTGTTACGCCCAAGAGTGGTTTTACCCCTATGTCTGCTCCGATTTTTTTTAAAATAAAATGGATGCTGAAAATATGTCGCAGGAATTACTATAAAATTGATTTTGCCGATATTTTTGTAAATTGCTCTCCATTAGGATGGATCATTACAGGAAACTATCAGATAACGAACTTATCATTCTTTTTCGGGAAGGTAATGAGCTGGCTTACATAGAGATTTATAACAGGTACGTGGTGTCTTTAACTGATTTTGCTGAATCTAAATTATACAGCTTTGAAGATGCACGGGACCTTATCCAGGACTTATTTACCAGTTTATGGACAGAACGGGATACCATTCAGATCAATGAGCATTTAAAGGCCTATTTGTTCGCTGCAGTGCGCTACCAGGTAATTAATAAGATAAGAAAGAATATTGTGCGGAGGGATTATGCAGAAAAATTAAAATCTTTATCGCCTGCTTATTGTTCTCTTGATGAGGAGTTGAATGCAAGGGAATTGGATACCACCATTCGTAAGAGATTGTCGCAACTTCCTGAAAAAACCAAATCTATTTATCAGCGGAGCCGGGAACAGAATAAAACAATAAAGGAGATTGCCGAAGAATTCAAAGTGTCAGATCAGACTGTTAAGAATCAGATCAGTATTGCTTTAAAGCATTTAAGGGAGTCTCTTTCTATGTTTTTAGGCTTGTTTTAAACATCATGTTCTGCTGGATCAGTATCCAGATGGTGTAATGAAAAAAATATTATTTTTTTTCGGTACTTTTTAGATTCTGAAACTACTACAGTTCATAAGATAGGATATGAGCGCAAAAAATATAGCAGAATTATTAGAGAGATATGAACTCGGAAGGTGTACACCTGAAGAGATTGTGTTGGTGGAGGAATGGTTCGATGCGCATGGTGAAGAGAGAAATTCGTTAAGTACAATGGAGCCAGGCACCAGGAAAATATTTATTGCTGATTTGTTATCCGATATCCAGCAGATTAATAAAAAAGGGCAGAAATTGCATATAGACCGTCCATACTGGCATTTTTGGTTGCGTGCTGGTATCGCGGCTTCTTTTTTACTGGTCTTGGGTGCTGCGGTTTATATTTATCAGCAGAATAAGGAGAAGACATCTAAGGTAGCGGGTGACTACGCTGCAGATATTTTGCCTGGAGGGAATAAAGCAGTTCTTACTTTGGCCAATGGTAAACGCATTATATTAAATGAGGCCAAAATTGGCGATCTTGAAAACCAGTCTGGTGTACGAGTAACCAAAGCGGCTAATGGTAAACTTGTGTTTCATTTTGACAATTCTTCTATTTCCTCAAACCCCTCAAAGGAGTTAAATAGTGAACAGGCCTATACTAAGATTGAAACTCCTAAAGGTGGTGAATATGAAGTCAATTTACCTGACGGAACTAAAATATGGCTCAATGCTGCATCTTCACTTAGCTTCCCCTCACACTTCGCCAAGGCCGGAGAGAGAACCGTTCAGCTTAAAGGCGAGGGATATTTTGAAGTGGCAAAAAATGCAAGGCAACCCTTCGTTGTCGTTACAGACCGCCAAAGAGTACAAGTTCTTGGAACTCATTTTAATGTGAACAGCTATTCTGACGAACCGGGTACCAAGACAACCTTGCTGGAAGGTAGTGTGGCAGTTACACCAATTGCACAAATGAAAGTAAAGATAATACCAGAGATTTTGAAACCGGGACAGCAGGCGGTATTTAATGGCGATCAATTCCAGGTTATTCAAGTACATGCAGAAGATGCAATTGCCTGGAAAAATGGCGTATTCCTGTTTAAGGAAGCTGATTTTAAAACGGTTATGAGGACGATAGCCAGGTGGTATGATGTCGATGTGGAATATGACGGGAAACTCCCTCAAAAGGAATTTACCGGCGAAATCCACCGCAATTTAAAACTGTCAAGCTTGTTGGATATTTTGAGCTTTTATAAAGTGCATTTTAGGATTGAAAACAAAAAAATTATAGTGACCAGGTAATACCTAAACAACCCAAATAACCAAACTTAACTTCAAAAAAATGAAAAGAAAGCTACGATCCAGTTAATTCAGAAAGAGGTGCCGGAACTACGGATTTTTAATAAGATCCTATGTTATAAAAACCGCAGAAGTGTTAGCGCACAACTGCGGTATATCTGGGCACCCTTAATCCGGATCAGATCCGGAACAAAACAATCTTGCAAATCATTTACAGTATTAACCCAAACAGCACAAAAGTATGAATTTTAATGCTATTACTACAGCCATGTCTAAAATGTGGCTGCCTCCTAAATTATTGTTTATTATGAAGTTGACCATGCTTCTGTTTTTTCTGGCACTCATGCAGGCCAGTGCAGCAGGATACAGCCAAATCAGTCTGAATGAAAAGAATGTTCCACTGGAACGCGTACTGCAATCTATTAAGAAGCAAACTGGTTATGTTTTTCTTTACGATAGCAAAGACGTGGGCCAGTTTAAAATGAC
This sequence comes from Pedobacter sp. HMWF019, assembly GCF_003061025.1. Classification (GTDB taxonomy): domain Bacteria; phylum Bacteroidota; class Bacteroidia; order Sphingobacteriales; family Sphingobacteriaceae; genus Pedobacter. The sequence goes on from NZ_QAIL01000318.1 coordinate 81,022, forward strand.
CATTCATGTAGAGCACGCCTCGATAGAGACCGTCCTAAAGGCTTGCTCTAAAGTGCTGCCATTAGACTTTAAGATTGTTGATAACAATGTTCTACTGAGCAGAAAAGAGGGAAACCAGGGATCGGAATCGTTTTTTAAGACGTTATCTTTAAAAGGCAAGGTTTTCGATGAAAACGGGCAAACACTTCCTGGGGTGAGTATGATGCTGAGCGGAGATGACTTTAAACAGACAACTCAAACCACCGTATCCGGGGAATATGTCTTTAAAGTAAGTAAAGCCGGAAAGTATATCTTAACAGCCAGTTTTATTGGTTATAAGAAGTATACGATGTCTATTGAGCTTAAGGATGAAGATGCTTATCAGCAAATTACTCTTGCACTGGCTAATGAAAATTTATCAGAGGTAATGGTGGTGGCTTATGGTACCCAGACCAAGTCCTCTTTTACGGGATCTGCGAAATCATTAAAAGCAGATTTGCTCAACGGAAGCCCGCGGGCCAGTATTCAGGAGACACTTCAGGGGAATGTACCGGGTTTAATTTCATCAAACGGATCGGGCCAGCCTGGTGCGGTACCTAACGTCCGTATTCGAGGTATTGGATCTGTAAATGCGGGAAGCGGGCCACTGTATGTGGTAGATGGAATTCAGGTGGGATCAGACCAGATCAATAGCCTTAACAGTTTTGATATTGAGAATGTAACCGTTTTGAAAGATGCATCTGCAGCCTCTATTTATGGATCAAGGGCTGCTAATGGTGTCATTTTAATTACAACGAAGAGTGGTTTTGCAGGCAAAACACAGATCAATGCGTCTGTGCAGTTTGGTGCCAATAATGTGACGCCGATTAAAGGACAGAAACCACTGAATACAACAGAGATGCTGGAACTTTTAAAAGAAGGTTGGGTGAACAAAGGAAATGACCCTTCTCTTTTTCAGCAGGCTTTAAAGGATAATGCAGTAGATCCAAATGTAAATACAGACTGGTTTGATCTGTTGACCCGGACAGGAAATTACAGACAAGTTGATCTTTCTGCGAGTGGTGGTACGGAAAAGACTAAATTTTATGTTTCAGGAAGTAATTATGTGGCTAAGGCTGCATTATTGGGAAGTGATTTTTCCCGTAGCACCGCCAATTTGAGATTAACCAACCAGGCCACAGAGAAATTGTCTTTTTCAGGCGGTATCCAGTTGAGCTATCGTCAGGATCATACACAGGCTGATGCGGGTACTTTTGGTAATCCGGTAAGGATGTATTCTATTTATCAGCCCTGGTTACGTGCATATAATGACGACGGAACGTATGACTTCAGTTATTTTAACCGATATAATCCTGTTGCTCAGGTAAAGGAAAGTTTTAATAAGGATAATTTCTATGGTGTATTGGGTAATTTCCTGGCCAAGTATCAGATCTTGCCTTCACTGTCTATAGAAAATCAGTCTAATATTAACTTTGTTTACGAAGAATCTATTGGTTTTAATAAATCAGGCGTGGGAACCTCCCGTACAGATGGAGGAAGGGCAACTTCTTCTACTGCAAGATCTTCAAATTGGGTAAATACGACCATTCTAAGATACAATAAGAACTTTGGTGATTTCGGATTAAAAACCTATTTGGGTTATGAAGCACAGAAAGTCAATGAAGTGGGCAATAGTGTAACCAAGCGTAATTTTCTGCCCAATACCTATACACTCGACAATGCTTCTATTTTGGTGGATGGCGGTTCTAATGAAACAGCAAATTCACTTAATTCTATATTTTTCAATGCTTCAATAGACTACAATTCAAAATATTATTTAAGTGCCTCAGTTCGGAGAGATGGTTCGTCCAGGTTTGGTACTCAAAATATTTATGGCAATTTTTGGGCATTGGGCGCTTCATGGAACATTACTAAAGAAGATTTTATGTCTGGTCAGACGCTGTTTTCAGATCTTCGCCTCAGAACCAGTTATGGTGTTAATGGAAACCAGGATATTGGAAATTTTGTTTCCAGAGCCTTGTACAACAGTTCTTCTTATGACAATGCGCCAGGTTTGGTGTTTTCCAATTATGGAAATAACCTGCTGACCTGGGAGAAGAATAAACCTTTTAACCTTGGTCTTGATTTTGGTGTACTTCGGAACAGATTAACGGGAACCGTTGAGTATTATACCCGCGCAACTTCTGACCTTTTATTGAGCAAACCCATCTCTGCTACCAATGGTTTGACCAGCTACATGGATAACATTGGAGCCATGAAAAATTCGGGTTTCGAGCTCGAACTGAATAGTGTCAACGTTAAATCGCATAAAGGAGGTTTTGGCTGGACCACTAGTTTTAACATCTCTACCATGCGCAACAAGATCACGGCATTAAGTAGCCCTATTATTTCTGGTGGATATGACCGTTATGTTGGGGGCGATTTCTATCAGCTTTACCTGGTGGGTTACGCAGGGGTTGATCCTCAAAATGGTGAAGCCCTTTGGTACACGGATAAAACCAAGACGCAAACCACCAATAAATACGGATCGGCAACACAGTTTGATCAAGGTAGCGCTTTGCCAGACTTTTTTGGTGGTTTAACCAATACCTTTACCTATAAAGGTTTCTCTCTGAGCTTCCAATTTTACTTTAATTACGGTAATAAGATCTATGACAATTGGGGCGCAACAGGTTTTTCTGATGGTTCAGGAGGGTTTAGCCCAACCACCAGGATGCCGAGATATACTTATGATCACAGATGGCAGAAACCAGGAGATATTACAGATCAACCTAAAATCGTATATACGGGTACCCAATCGGGAACTTCAGGGCAAAGTTCTACACGATTTTTATATGATGGAGATTATATCCGTCTTCGGGATGTATCTTTAGGTTATCAATTGCCTGATCAGTGGATGAAGCATTTGAATATCGCCAGCGCGAAGATTTATTTCAGGGCAAACAACCTCTTTACTTATATCAAAGACAAGCGCATCAACTTCGATCCTGAAGTTGGAATTGATGGTTTAGCAGATAAAAATGCACCTGTTTACAAAACAGCTTTGATTGGTCTGGATCTTAAATTTTAATTCTAACTAAAATGAAATACTCTTATAAAATAGCAATCCTATTCCTGGCCGTTTTAAGTTGCGGTTCCTGTAAAAAAGAATTCCTGGAAATTAATCCTCAGCAGCAAACCGATGTGAATATGGTGGTGATTGATCTGCCCAGTACAAGGGCAGCAGTAATGGGTACTTACGGACTGTTACAAAGTGCTGCCTACTATGGCCGAAGTATAACTGTTTTGCCGGATCTGATGGCAGATAATATGTATATCAGCCGTAAAAATTCCAATCGTTATACTACTTATGACCAGTATATTGTAACTGCTAATGACGGGACCGCTTCAGGTTCCTGGAATATTTTATACCGGACGATCGTGAATTCTAACATCATTATTTCCAAGGGAGAAAAATTGACTTTAGCTGCAACGGAAGCACCTGAAGTTCAGCATTTGGTAGGCGAAGCTTATACCCTCAGGGCCTTAGCTCATTTTGATCTGCTTCGCCTGTACGCGGCGCCTTATAATGCAACTCCAGATGCAAGCCATATTGGAATACCGGTAATTGTAAAAAGCGGTACAAGTAAGGAGGATATCATTTCTCCAAGCCGTAATACGGTGAAAGAAGGTTACACACAAATAGTGAGCGACTTGAAAAAGGCGATCACAATGATGCCGGTTGCGCCGGTAGGTTTTTCTGCGTCGAATAAGGGACATATTACCCATTTCGCTGCTGAAGCTTTGCTGGCCAGGGTGTATTTGTACATGGGCGACTGGGTCAACGCGGAACTGATGGCGACAGATGTGATTTCAAGCAATAAATATACACTCCTAAGTAATGCCAATTATGTAAGTGGTTCTACAAATTTCAGGACACAAAACAACAGTGAAAGTATTTTTGAAATTGTATATAATACCACCAATAACCTGGGTACAGATGCGCTGGCAAGTTTCTTATTGCAAGGGGCAAGTTATGGAGACGGGTTGGCAACTGATGATCTGTACAATAAGTACACGGCTACGGATGTGCGGAGAGGCTTTATGGCCAAAAGTAAAAGAAGTGGTAGCGGTGGTGAAGATCCGGCTTTTGTAATTACCAAATACAATAACATCACCACTTATGAGGAGGGGGTTAAAGTGATCCGCCTATCGGAGATGTACCTGATCCGAGCGGAAGCAAGAGCAAAACAGGGTGGTAAGGATGCATTGGCTGCAGCAGATTTGGATGTGATTGCCAAACGTGCAGATGCATCGAGTGTGCCCGTTTCACAGACTGGTCAGGCATTGCAAGACCTTATCCTTGCAGAGAACCGCAAAGAATTTGCTTTTGAGGGGCATCGTTTATTTGATCTGACACGAAACAAATTAGGTTTTACTAAATATAGAACGGGTGGAGAAACGATTTCGATCAGTAGTAATTCTTTAAAAACAGTTTTACCCATACCTTTGGCAGAAATGAATTCAAATCCAAACATGGTACAAAATCAAGGATATAAATAATCAATTATGAATTTGCTAGTGATGTTTTTTCCCTTGCTGATCAACGGTTTGACGCTCAAAGCGCAGATCAAGCAGCACGATAAGGGCGCTGCTCAGGATGGACCGTATGTGGTGTACCAGAACCAGCAAGTGGAGGTTCACCGCATTGTTGTTGAAGATGGTGTTCAAAAGGCCAAAGTACAAACCTTTTCCGAAAAAGATAAAGCCAAGGTTTCTGTGGAAGTTGAGTTTTCTGATCATCCGGGCTGGAATTTTTCTGTAAAGCTCCAGCCTCAGCTCCGGAATGAACCGGCTGAATTTAAACAGCCGGATAAAATCCTGGCATTGTCGGATATTGAAGGGGAATTTAAAGCACTGAGGGACCTCTTACTGGTAAACAAAGTGATTGACGAACAGTATAAGTGGATCTTTGGAAATGGACATCTGGTGATTTGCGGAGATTTGTTTGATAGGGGAAAAGAGGTGCCCGCTGTGATTTGGTTGTTGTATAAGCTAGAGCAGGAAGCCAGATTCAAAGGCGGTTATCTGCATACCATTCTGGGTAATCATGACATCATGAACTTAAGTGGTGATCTTCGCTATGTAAAAGAAAAATATTTTGATAATGCCAGGCTTATGGGATTTGATTATATGGATCTATACGCAGAGAATACCGAATTAGGACGTTGGCTCCGCAGCAAAAACCTGGTTGAAAAGATTGGAGATAATCTTTGTCTGCATGCGGGAATATCACCAGGAGTGAATGATCTTCAAATGGGCTTACAGCAAATCAATGATAAGTGCAGACCCTTTTACGATAAAGCAAAAGAGAAAAAGTCTTTTACAGATTCTGCTGTTTTTAAGTTTTTTGATGGCACCAGAACTTCTTTGTTCTGGTATCGGGGCTATTTCTCAGAACCTAAAATTTCAGAAAAGCAAATTGATCAAACGTTAAAGTTGTATCATGTTGACAGAATCATTGTAGGTCATACTATTGTGAAGTCTAATGTTGGTTTTTATTATAACGGCAAGGTATTGGGGATTGATGTCAATCAGCATGAAGGCGATCACGAAGGTGCTTTATACGAAAATAGGAAATGGTATAAGGTGAATACTACCGGGAGGAAAGAATTGTTGTCGTTCTAGCAAAACACGAGCTTCATTCAGCTTTTTAAGGCTGAATGAAGCTTTTTGTTTTAAAATAAACTGTCCAGGATATTATCTTCTACCTGGTTTGCCAGGGTAACTTCCAGTGAAGGTGTCCTTTCCATCTCTCTTTTGATGGCAAAATTGGCTTCTGAATTTCTTGCCCAGCTGCGTCTGGCAATGCCATTGTTTACATCAAAAAACAACATGCTTTTTAATTTTACATCAGCTTCGGGGGAACCGTCAAGGACCATTCCGAAACCGCCATTGATCACTTCTCCCCAGCCTACGCCACCTCCATTGTGTATGGAAACCCAGGTCGCTCCGCGAAAACTATCGCCAATGACATTCTGTATAGCCATATCTGCAGTGTAACGGCTTCCATCGTAAATATTACTGGTTTCTCTGAAAGGAGAGTCTGTACCGCTTACATCATGATGGTCACGACCCAGAACAACCGGGGCAGTGAGGTCACCGCTTTTAACCAGTTGATTAAACCGTTCTGCGATTTTTGCCCGACCTTCTGCATCTGCGTACAGGATCCTGGCCTGAGAACCCACCACCAGTTTGTTTTTGGAGGCCTCTCTGATCCAGGTGATATTGTCTTGCAATTGTTGCTGAATTTCTGCCGGGGCTGTTTGTTTAATTTCCTCCATTACCTGCTGTGCAATCTTGTCGGTGAGGGCCAGATCCGCCTCCTTTCCGGAAGAACATACCCAGCGGAAAGGGCCAAATCCATAATCGAAACACATAGGTCCAAGAATATCTTGCACATAAGATGGATATCGGAAATTGGTGCCATCTGTAGCCATGATGTCTGCACCGGCACGGCTGCATTCTAATAGGAAAGCGTTGCCATAATCGAAGAAATAGGTGCCTTTAGCGGTGTGTTTGTTAATGGCAGCTGCATGACGACGAAGGGAATTTTGCACTTGCTCTTTGAAGTTTTCAGGCTCTTCTGCCATCATTCTGTTGGCTTCTTCAAAGCTATGGCCAACAGGATAATAGCCTCCAGACCATGGATTATGGAGGGATGTTTGATCAGAACCCAGTTCTACATAAAGGTTTGCTGCTGCAAAGCCCTCCCAAACATCTACCACATTGCCAATATAAGCCAGTGAAACCGTTTCTTGTTTGGTTTTGGCCAGGTTGACTCTTTCTATGAGTTCAGGAAGATTTTCCAGGATTTCATCTACCCAGCCTTGTTCATGGCGTTTTCTTGCGGCATTTGGATTGACCTCTGCGCACACTGTAATGCAGCCAGCAATATTGCCAGCTTTGGTTTGCGCTCCACTCATACCACCTAATCCTGCTGTCAGAAAAATTTTTCCTGCCGGCGATTCATTCGTTTTTAATTGTTTGCGGAAAGCATTCATCACGGTAATGGCCGTTCCGTGAACAATACCCTGTGGACCGATATACATATAGGAACCCGCGGTCATCTGTCCATACTGGGTAACGCCCAGGGCATTGTATTTTTCCAGATCATCAGGTTTGGAATAATTTGGAACCATCATTCCGTTGGTTACCACCACACGAGGTGCATTTGCCGATGAAGGAAATAAACCCATCGGGTGTCCGCTGTACATATGCAAAGTTTGTTCGTCTGTCATTTTGCTCAGGTATTGCATGGTGAGCAGGTATTGCGCCCAGTTCTGAAATACAGCACCATTGCCCCCGTAAGTAATCAGTTCCTGAGGATGTTGTGCAACAGCAGGGTCCAGGTTGTTCTGGATCATCAGCATAATACAGGCTGCATGTTGGTGTTTTGCCGGATAAGCGGAAAGTGGACGGGCATACATCTCGTAATCTGGCCGAAACCGGTACATGTAAATGCGGCCGTAAGTATTTAATTCTTCCAGGAATTCTGCGGCCAGTTCTGCATGCCATGCTTCAGGAAAATACCTTAAAGCATTACGCAGACTGAGTTTTTTTTCTTCCTGGTTGAGTATATCTTTTCTTTTAGGCGCATGATTGGCCTTGGTGTCGTAAGGTTTTGCGGGGGGTAAATTTTGCGGAATACCCTGCAGGATTTCTTCTTGAAAGTTCATGTTCTTAGTCAAAATTTGAAGTAAATACACATTCACCGTTTTTCCAGACTTGCGCAGGTTTCAGTTTGCCTTGCTGATATAGAATTTCTCTGTAATCATTTACCTGAAACAACAGAAAGTCGGCAAGCATGTCTTGTTCTATACGTCCACGGTCTGTTAAGTTTAGGGCACGGGCTGCTCTGTAAGTAATGCCGGCCAGGATTTCGGCATTGGATAATTTCTCAAAAGTACCAAGTATAGATGCCTGAGAGAGCAGATCACCCATAGGTGCAGAACCTGGATTCCAATCACTGGCAATGGCCAGGCAGGCACCGGCATCTAGCAATTTTCTAGCTGGGCTAAATGCGCATCCCAAACCTATTGTTGCTCCTGGTAAGGCCATGGCTACAGTATCGCTTTGGGCAAGTAACTGGACTTCCTTTTCGGTACTGGCTTCCAGATGATCCGCACTTAGCGCATTTATCTCTACAGCCACTGCACTTCCGCCAGTACTAAACTGATCTGCATGAACCGTAATTTGGAAACCCTGTTCAATTGCTTTTTTAAAATAGGGAAGGATATTTTCAGGAGAAAAGGCACTTTTCTCTACAAAGGCGTCCATCCGGCCGGATAGGTTTTCTTCAAGGAGTACAGGGAATAACTCCAGGCTTATTTTCTCGAGGTATTCACTATGGCTGCCTTCAAAATCTCTTGGAAGGGTATGTGCGGCCAGGCAAGTACTGATCAATTCTGCAGACGTTTCCTGATTTGCAGCTTTTATTGCACGGAGCATTTTTAATTCTTCATTTACAGATAGACCGTAACCACTTTTAACCTCTATTGTAGTTACCCCTTCCGACAGGTGACGATTGGCCCGGTGAATCGTTGATGCAGTCAGCTCGTCAAGAGATGCTTTACGGGTATGTTGTACTGTATCCCAAATTCCACCTCCTGCTTCAGAAATTTCCAGATAGGTTTTTCCGGAATTGCGCATGGCATAATCCTGGGCCCTGGAACCTGCAAAACAAATATGGGTATGCGCGTCAGTAAAAGCCGGAATACAAACATATTCTCCCTCGAGGGTAACTGTCGTTGCTCCAAGCAGTGCGGCTTCCTTTTCCAGACTTTCATAGTTGCCTGTTTTATAGACCTTGTTTCCTTTTAACAGGATGCCTGCCTGGGCAATAGGTACTATTTGTTCATCTGCAATGGCTCCTTTGAGGGGAAGGCCAGCTAAAGTAATGAGCTGGGCAAATGGACCTATGAGTTTGTATGCTGTATCCATAACTTAAAATTCGTCAAAGTAACTACTGTATTCTGTAGCATAAGGTACATTTTCCTGAGCAGCAGTTGCTCTGGCAATTTGTGGTAAGGTGCCTTTACTCACCAAATCAATGCAGTTCTGCATCAGATCGTACATGATCTGGTCTTGTTCAATATGCGGAACCTGCTGACGGACCAGTTTGTGTATGGCAACCGGAATTTTTCCCGATTGAAGTGGCGCGTGAAAGTCCAGGGCCTGGGCGGCGCAGAACAATTCTATACCCAATATTTTTTCTACATTGTAGATCACCTGTAAGGCTTTACGTCCACTGATGGAACCCATACTTACATGATCTTCCTGACCCAATGAAGTTGGAATACTGTCGGCGCTTGCCGGAAAGCATAAGCCTTTGTTTTCACTTGCCAGAGCCGCAGAAGTATATTGCAGGATCATGAAACCAGAATTAAGCCCGGTTTCTTTTAATAACAATTTAGGTACGGCGGGAGTAATACCTTCCAGGGATAGATAAATTCTCCGGTCAGCAATGTTCCCAAGTTCAGATGCAGCCAGACAAGCATAGTCTAAAGCCATGGCTAAAGGTTGTCCATGGAAGTTTCCTCCGCTGATGGTCAGATCCTCACTAAAAATTACCGGGTTATCGGTTACAGAATTCAATTCTATTTCTAAAAGTTCTTTTAGGTGTAGCCATGCATTTCTTGATGCACCATGCACCTGAGGAATGCAACGCAGGGAATAAGGGTCCTGAACGCGGGTGCAGTTGGCATGTGAAACCACAATTTCCGAGTCCTGAAGCAGGTTTCTCATGGTGGCAGCTACATGCATATTTCCTTTAAAAGGTCTCAGTTTATGCAGTTCAGCACTGAAGGGTTTAATGGAGCCCAAAAGTCCTTCCAGCATCATCGCTGCAGTGAGGTCTGCTGTGGCCAGTAAATTATGTAACTTTTCAACCACTTTAACGCCATGGGCAGCAATAAACTGTGTTCCGTTAATCAGCGCAAGGCCTTCTTTTGGGCCAAGGTGTATAGCCGTAATGCCGTGTTCTTCAAACAGCGCTGCGGTAGAGATGATATTGCCTTGATAATGGACCTGTCCAAAGCCAATTAAGGGAAGGAATAGGTGGGAGAGTGGAGCCAGATCTCCGGAAGCCCCAACAGAACCTTGCATCGGTACTACGGGAATTGCTCCGGTTTCTAAGTGCCAGATGATCCGGTCGAGCGTGCTTTCCTGAATACCTGAATAGCCTTGTGCAAGAGCTTGTACTTTCAGGACCAGCATTAAACGGGATATGTCTTCTGGAATTGGTGCACCTGTACCAACAGCATGGCTTTTCAATATGTTTTCCTGAAGCGTCTTGGTGTCTTCGGCAGAAATCATGGTTGTACATAAAGGACCAAAACCGGTGTTAATGCCATAAACAGCTTTGTCTGAGACTGCAATGTTTTCGACAATTGTACTGCTTTGTTTTACTTTTTCCCTTATTTCCGGGTTTAATATGCCTTTTATTTTTCCTTCACTGATGGCTAAAGCTTTTTTAGCTGTCAGAAAATCGGTGCCGTATTTAAAGATCTGTTCCAAGATGATATGTTTTATTTAACACAAATATATTTCATAGTTTTGATGCTTATAAATACCATTTACATCATTGATTAATAACTATGGGTTATCAAATAGAACTTAGACACCTTAAATACTTCCAGGTGCTGGCCCAGGAACTGAAATTTCGGGTGGCCGCAGAAAAACTATTTATCTCCCAGCCGGGTTTGACAAGACAGATCCAGCAGATGGAGGAAATCTTTAATGTGACTTTGTTTGACCGGACCAAAAGGAAGGTAGAACTGACTGCAGCCGGACTTTACCTGAAAGGAGAGGTAGACTTTATGTTTAATCATCTGGAGACCGTGAAGCGGCAGTTGGAAAATATTGGTCAGGGTAAAGAAGCCGAATTAAGGATCGGTTTTTTAGGCTCTGCGGCACAAAAGGTACTGCCAGAATTGTTATTGAAATTGAATGCAAGTTATCCTGGAATTCAGACTACGCTCGAGGAGATGTCTAATAAACTGCAGGTAGAACTTCTGGAAAAAGATAAACTGGATTTGGGCTTTGTACGTTTGCCTCGTGTTCCCGATGGGATGAGCAAACATCTGGTGTTTACAGACTCGTTCTCTGTTGTTCTTCCAAAAAACTATCCCTTAGATAAAGAAAGTTTTAAGAATGTGCGGCAGTTGAGTAATGAGCCATTTATATTTTTCTCCAGCGATGATAGCCCCTTTTATTATGAGTTGATCATGAGCATTTGCGAAGATCAGGGGTTCCGGCCAAAGGTTTTTCATAAATCAGTTCATGCGCTTACGATCTTTAAATTGGTGGAAGAAGGCTTAGGGGTGGCCATTGTACCCAGTTCTCTAAAATATGGCTATGATTTGGAAGTGAAGTTTATTGAAATTGAAAATATCGGGCAACGGACCGAATTATTTGCCATTTGGAAGGATACAAATAGAAACCCGGCTCTGAAAAATGCGGTTGATTTATTGGTTTGAAAATTAATATAGATATATTAGGGCCTCAGTTTAGATGCTATGGCGAATAGGGAAAAATTAGATGGGGATTGGACTTTATTTGTACAGAATGGAGACGAAAATGCCTTCTATAGAATTTATTCCCATTATTATCATTATCTCAGTTACCTTGGATTGAGGAAGAACTTTGGATCTGATAAGATAAAGGATGCCATAAGTGATGTGTTTTTTTATTTTTGGGAGCAAAGAAACAAGTTGTCCCATATCAATAACTTTCACAATTACCTTGTCACTGTTTTTCTTCGCACCTTATATAAAATGGATAAGTTTGACCAACATGATCCGATAGATTTGAATAGCATTGAGGAGCTTGAGGTGCTGCCTTCTCATGAAGATCTGTATATTCAACGACAGTCAAACAATAACATTACCAATATTTTAAAAGGATACGTGGAGCAGCTTGCACCTAAACAGCGGCAACTTATCTATCAAAAATTCTATTTAGGGCTTTCTTATCAAGAAATTGCTACCGCAAACCAAATTTCCATCAATACTGTATATAATACAATTTATAAAGCGATAGAAAAATTGAAAAATGAGTTGGGAAAGGACCAGCTTGCTCTTTTATCCTTAGCCATCTCTCTTAGCGTTCTATTGTTCCTTATTGGTGTCAATTTTTTTTGATCTTGAAAAATAAAATCAAAAAAATACAAAAGGAGTAGTGAAAAAAGAAAGTTCTCTGCTCTATTAACAAAACCATATGCAGACCATGCACGAAGAAACAACAGGCAAATTAATGTACGATGAAACTTTTCTGAATTTCTGTTTTCAGCGGGATACAGAAGATACTGCCTATTGGATGAACTGGCTAAAGGAACACCCTGAATCTGAGAAGGAGGTGTTGGAGCTTAGGAATTTATTGGTCTTACTTGCAGAACAGAGTGGCAAAACGGAAGTTGAGGAACAGCAGGAACAGTTAAGCAGGAGGATAGCCTCTGCGCAATCGCAACATAACGGCCGTCTGTCTCTTTTCAGGTGGGTAGCCGCAGCATCTGTTTTGCTGATTCTTTCTGCGACTACGTTTTTATTATTTAATAAGAATGCTCAGACAAAATTGGCTCTTAATCAAATGAGGATCATAAAACCCGGAGGCAATAAAGCTTTTCTTACTTTGGCTAATGGTCAACGGATTGTTTTAAATGATGCTGCAAATGGTTTAATTGCTAAACAGTCTGATGTACAGATCACAAAAAATGCAAATGGACAATTGGTTTACGCTCTGGCCAAAGGGCAAACCACTTCTTCTAATGAATTTAATACCATAGAAACTCCTAAGGGTGGCCAGTACCTACTGTATTTACCAGACGGCTCCAAGGTATGGTTAAATGCCGCATCAAAATTAAAATATCCGGCATCTTTTTCAGGCCAGAGAAACCGGAGTGTAGAATTGGATGGAGAGGCTTATTTCGAAGTCGCAAAAGATAAACAGCATCCTTTTATGGTTAAAACGGGCCGTCAACAGGTAGAGGTATTGGGTACACATTTTAATATTAATGCTTATAAGGATGAGGTATCCGTAAAGACAACTTTACTGGAAGGATCCGTCAGGGTATTTTCTGCTGACCCTGCTTTATCAGCCCGTGTTTTACATCCGGGCCAGCAATCCTCTTATGATCCGTTAATTTCGGAAATCAAAGTAGCAACAGCGGATACAGAAGCAGCTGTTGCCTGGAAAGATGGACTTTTTTATTTTAAAGATGCGGATATACCCTCTATTATGAAGGTATTTGCCAGGTGGTACAATGTAGAAGTAGGCTATGAGGGAGAAATTCCTAAAAGGAAATTTTCAGGGAAGATTTACCGCAATGTCAATGCGGCCCAGGCTATAGAAATCCTGAATTATTCGGATATTCATTTGAAGCTGGAAAAGACAGCACATTCAACGTATAAAATTATTGTTACCCCATAAATAACAACCTAAACCATATCAACACTTAAACCAATGACACTATGATCAGATATTTACCTTAAGCACCAACCAGACAGGACCGGGGTTAAGAAGACCGTAGAAGTGTTACGAGCACCTCTACGGAAATATTTGGATTAACCCGATTAACGGTCAAAAATGATTCAGTTAACTATTCTTGTATTAATCCAAACTTCACAAAAGTAATGAAATTTAGTACGATTAGGTATGCTATGCCCAAAGTATGGCCCCTAAATAAATTATTATTGGTTATGAAACTAACGACCTTGCTGTTAATCATAGCCCTTGCACAGGTAAGTGCGAAAGGATACAGCCAGAAGATCAATCTAAATGAAAAAAATGTACCCGTTGAAAAGATCTTTCAATCTATTGAAAAACAAACCGGCTATGTTTTTTTCTACGACAACAATTTTGTAAAAAAGCTCATGATGAGTGTTCAGGTGAAGGATGCCTCCATAGACCAGATCTTGGATATATCGTTTAAAGAC